>JALZHV010000188.1 GCA_030860625.1 Actinomycetota bacterium | reverse complement strand
ACGGGCTCGAGGTGAAGATCACCGGCGGCGCCGGCTTCGCCGCCGACGCGATCGAAGTCTTCGAAAGCCTCAACGGCACCCTGCTGCTGGCCGCGCTGGCGCTGGTGATCTTCCTGCTGATCATCATCTACCGCTCGCCGATCTTCCTCTTCATCCCACTGATCGCGGTGGTGTTCGCCGAGTTCCTCTCGCGCTCGATCGGCTACGGGGTCTCCGAGCTCGGGGTGACGATCAACGGCCAGTCGAGCTCGATCATGTCGGTGCTCGTTCTCGGCGCCGGCACCGACTACGCGCTGCTCCTGGTCGCCCGCTATCGCGAGGAGCTCCACCACACCGAGGACAAGCACCAAGCGATGCGGACGGCGCTGCGCTCGGCCGGCCCGGCGATCCTCGCCTCGGCCGCGACCGTGATCGCCGCCCTGCTCTGCCTCACCCTGGCCAAGGTCAACGGGACCGCCGGCCTCGGCCCGATCGCCGCGATCGGGATCGCCTGCGCGGCGCTCTCGATGCTGACCCTGCTGCCGGCGCTGCTCGTGATCTGTGGCCGCGGCGCCTTCTGGCCCTTCATCCCCCGCGTCGAAGAGAGCACGGCGGGCGAGGAGGAGTCTCCCTACCAGACCCACAGCTTCTGGACCAAGATCGGCCGGCGCGTCGCGGCGGGACCGCAGAGGGTCGCGCTGGGCGCCACGGCGATCCTGCTCGTCTGCTGCGCCGGCTTCGCCTTCTTCTCGACCGACCTGACCAGCGAAGACAGCTACCGCACCGAAGTCGAGTCGGTCGAAGGCCAGAAGCTGCTCGACAAGAGCTTCCCCTCGGGGAAGACGGCGCTGACCGACATCGTCGTCCCCGGCGAGACCGAGGTTCCCGCCGTCAAAAAAGCCATCGAAGGCGTGAAAGGCGTCGAGGAAGTCTCCGGCCCGGTCGCCAGCGGTGCCCCCGGGACCTTGATCCAGGCGACCCTGGAGCCGAACCCCTACTCGACCGAGGCCTTCGACCTGGTCGAGCCGATGCGCGAAGCGGCCGAGGGGGCGGCGCCCGGGACCCTCGTCGGCGGCCCGACCGCGGTCGAATACGACGTCCGCGACGCGGCCGCCTGGGACTCGATCGTGATCCCGCCGCTGATCCTCCTCGTCGTCTTCCTGATCCTGATGGCGCTGCTGCGGGCGGTCACCGCGGCGCTGATCCTGATCGGCACCGTGATCCTCAGCTTCCTCGCCGCGCTCGGGGTCGGCTACTTCGTCTTCGACGTCCTCTTCGGCTTCCCCGGCTCCGACCCGTCGCTGCCGCTCTTCGCCTTCGTCTTCCTCGTCGCGCTCGGCGTCGACTACAACATCTTCCTGATCGCCCGTGCCCGCGAGGAGGCGGAGAAGCACGGCACCGAACAGGGCATCCTCCGCTCGCTCGCCGTCACCGGCGGCGTCATCACCAGCGCCGGCATCGTCCTCGCCGGCACCTTCGCCGTGCTCGGCGTCCTCCCCCTCACCTTCCTCACCGAGATCGGCTTCGTCGTCGCCTTCGGCGTCCTCCTCGACACCTTCCTCGTCCGCGCCCTCCTGATCCCCGCGATTACCTACCGCCTCGGCGACCGCGCCTGGTGGCCGGGGCGCCCGGGCTAGAAGCCGGGGCTGCGCTTCATCCGGTGGCGCTCGCGGGGGTGGGCGGCGCCCTCCTTGTCGAGCGTCTCGCAGGCCTGGTCGATGTCGGCGACGAGGCGGTCGACGAGCTCGCGACCGAGCGTCTGCTTGACCAGCGCCCGCATGATCTTCACCTCCTGCGCGTCCGGCGGCATCGTGTAGGCGGGGACCATCCAGCCGCGCTCGGCCGAGAGCTGCCAGGAGACGTCGAACTCGTCGTAGGGCTTGTCGCCGGCCAGCCTGAAGGCGACCAGCGGCAGCTGCTCGCGGTCGGAGCCGATCAGCTCCCAGTTGCCGCTCGCTTCCAGCGCCTCGGCCAGCGCCCGCGCGTTCTGCGCCATCGCCTTCATCACGTAGGCGTAGCCCTCGCGCCCGTAGCGGACGAAGTTGTAGTACTGCGCCAGCACCATCGAGGCGCCGGTCGAGAAGTTGAGGGTGAAGGTGGCGTCGGTCTTGCCCAGGTAGTTCTCGTAGAAGACGAGGTCCTCGGCGAGGTCGCTCTTCTCGCGGAATATGAGCCAGCCGATCCCGGGGTAGACGAGGCCGAACTTGTGGCCGGAGACGTTGATCGAGCGCACCTGCTCGAGGCGGAAATCCCACTCGGAGTCGGGATAGAGGAAGGGCCAGACGAAGCCGCCACTGGCGGCGTCGACGTGGAGCGGCACGTCGAGCCCGCGCTCGTCCTTGAGCCGCAGCAGCAGCGCGTTGATCCCGGCGATGTCGTCGGCGTGGCCGGTGAAGGTGGTGCCGAGGACGGCGGCGACGCCGATCGTGTTCTCGTCGACGTGGGGCTCGACGTCCTCGGGCCCGATCACGTACTTGTCCTCGCGCAGGCGGACGATCCGCGGCTCGACGTCGAAGTAGCGGCAGAACTTTTCCCAGACGACGTGGACGTCGCCGCCGAAGACGAGGTTCGGCCGGTCGACCGGCTTCGATTCCGCCTCGCGCCGCTCTTTCCACTTCCACTTCAGCGAGAGCGCGCCGAGCATGATCGCCTCCGAGGAGCCCTGGGTGCGGCAGCCGGTGGTCTCGCCGGGTGCGTTGTAGAGGTCGGCGAGCATCCGCACGCAGCGCTGCTCGATCTCGGCCGAGATCGGATACTCGGCGTGGTCGATGAAGTTGCGGTGCAGGTTCTCCCCGACGATCCGCTCCGCCTCCGGCTCCATCCAGGTGGTGACGAAGGTGGCGAGGTTGCGGTTCGGGTCCCCCTCCAGCGCCAGTTCCTCGTCGACCAGCCGCATCGCGTCGAGCGCCGGCATCCCCGACCGGGGGAACGCCCCGTCCGGCGCGTCCTCGGTGAGGAAGCGGTTGCCGTAGAGGAGTGCGGGGTCGGGGCCGGAGGCGGAGGGGTCGATCGCGCGAGCGTAACCGCGCCCAGCGACGGAAACCGCGGGGCGACTTCCGTGTAGTGAGACCTCGTGTACGGCCTGACCACGAAACAGATCGTCTTCGCGGTGCTGATGATCCTCACCGTCGCCCTGCTCGGGCTGGTGCACGTCTTCTTCGTCGGGTTCAGCTGCCAGTGGGACACCTCGACCTGCGCCCGCTCGGTCGAGAAGACCGGGGTGATCGAGGGAACGCTGCGGACTGTGGACGGGAGCCCCTACCACTCCTCGCAGTTCGAGGTCGAGTTCGCCTCCCGGGAGGCCCGCTCGCCAGTCACCTTCGAGACCGACGAGGAGGGCCGCTACTGCATCCAGTGGGCCTCGGAGCGGGTCTACCCACAGGCCAGCGCCCCGGACGGGACGCCACTCTTCAGCGAGGGAGAAAAAGATTCGCTCACCTCCTGGCGTGAGCTCGACGGCGACGACCCGCCTCCGGATTGCGAAAAGGGCAGCGCGGGCGTGCCGTGGCACCGCGCCGACGACGCCGAGTCGACTTGGCAGTACTGGCTGCTGATCCTCCTCCCGCTGGCCGCGATAGCTGCCCTTGCCGTGGCCGCGATCCGCCGGCGGCAGCCTTACGCGCCCCGCTTCTACGTCTCCGGCAGCCTCCTCTTCAGCGCGAACCTGCTCGCGTTCATGGTCTTCTGGTTCCTCGCCTGACCAGTTGCCGTTGCCGCCCGCCCCGGGGCGGGTATGGCGATCTCCATGGAGGACCTAATCGAGAGCTTGACCAGGGGCAACGTCACCGAGGTGAAGGTGGTGTTGGCGAGCGTGATCGTGGCGCTGGCCGTGTACCAGCTGGTCCTCGCCGCGGTCTCCTACGGCAAGGTGCGGCCGCGCTTCCTCGAGTCGGGGCCGGCGACCTGGGCCCACCGGGCGAGCGGGGACACGATCCTCGTCCTCGCCGTGCTGGTCGCGATCGCCTGCGTCGGCTACTACGGCTTCGACGACGGCGGCGCCCACGCAGTCTTCGGCTGCCTGGTCCTGGCGGCACTGGCGGCGAAGGTGCTGGCGGTGCGGCTCGGCGGGTCGTCTTCGCCGCTCCTACCCTGGATCGGCGTCGCCCTCTTCATCCTCTTCACCGCCACCTGGCTCACCTCCGCCGGCGACTTCCTCGGGGTCGGCTGATGCCCCCTTCGCAGGGCAAGCAGATCCTTGGCTCGCTGCTGGTGGCGCTGGCGATCGCCGCCGTCGCGGTGGCCGTCGTCACCGCCCACTTCGGCCCGACCTCAAGCGCCGAGCTGGAGGCGCGGGAGGAGCGGATCGACCAGCGCCTTGACGCGCGGGAGGAG
>JALZHV010000187.1 GCA_030860625.1 Actinomycetota bacterium | reverse complement strand
CGCGAGCGCCTCGGCCCCGCGCCGCGGCTGGAGGACCTCGCCGGCTGCGAGCTCGTGGTCGAGGCGGCGCCGGAGCGGCTGGAGCTGAAGCGCGACCTCTTCACCCGCCTGGCCGAGGTGCTGGGGCCGGAGGCGGTGCTCGCCAGCAACACCTCCTCGCTGCGCGTCACCGACATCGCCGCGGGCGTGCCGCAGCCCGAGCGCGTCGTCGGCATGCACTTCTTCAACCCGCCGGCGTTGATGAAGCTGGTCGAGGTAGTCGCGACCGAGCGTTCCTCCGCCGAGGCGCTGACGGCGACGACCGAGGTCGCCGAGCGGATGGGCCGCACCCCGATCCGCGCCAAGGACAGTCCTGGCTTCGTCGCCAACCGGCTCGCCCGTCCCTTCTCGCTGGAGTCGCTGCGGATGCTCGGCAACGGCGTCGCCGACGCGGCGACGATCGACCGCGTCGTCCGCCTCGGCGGCGGCTTCCGCATGGGCCCGTTCGAGCTGCTCGACCTGATCGGCCTCGACGTCAACCTCGAAATCGCCCGCTCCTTCTTCGCCCAGGGCGGCGAGCCGGAGCGCTGGCGCCCGAGCCCGATCCAGGAGCAGCTGGTTGCCGAAGGCAGGCTCGGCCGCAAGAGCGGCCGCGGCTACCACTCCTACGGCGAGGGCTCAGAGCGCGAGTCCGACCCCGAGCTCGGCATCGACGCTCCGACGCTCGACCCCGAAGCGCTCGCCAAGATCGACCCCGCCGCCGAGCAAGTCCTGACCCGCCTCTTCGCCCAGATCGCCAACGAGGCCGCCTTCGCGCTCGAAGAGGAGATCGCTTCCCCCGAGGACATGGACACGGCGATGCGGCTCGGCTTCAACTGGCCGCTGGGCCCGCTCGGCATCGCCAAGCTGATCGGACCCGACCGCGCCGCGGACCTGCTCGAACGCCTGGAGGCCGAGAAGGGCGCGGCCTACGCGCCGGCGCCGCGACTGAGGCGCATCATCACCTCGTCGACGTAGCACCAGCTCCAGTCTTCGCCCGGCTCGGCCGAGCGGATGATCGGGTGGCCCGTGTCTTTGAAGTGCCCGGTGGCGTGCTTGCCTACCGAGTTGTCGCAGCAGCCGATGTGCCCGCAGCTCTGGCACATCCGCAGGTGCACCCAGCTCATCCCCGCCGCCAGGCACTCCTCGCAGCCCGCCACCTCACCCGGGACCTCCAGGTACTCGACCGACTCGAGGTGGCCGCAATCAGCCACTGCCGGTGGCGATCTCGGCGGGCTCGCCGCCGGGCATCCAGTGGGCCTCGACCGGAACGTCGCTGTCGCGCAGGTAGCGCTCGGCGTCGAGCGCGCCCATGCAGCCGGTGCCGGCCGCGGTCACGGCCTGGCGGTAGGTGTGGTCGACGACGTCGCCGACGGCGAAGACGCCCTTGAGGTTGGTGCGGGTCGAGCCGGCCTCGGTGACGATGTAGCCGTCCTCGTCGGTCTCGACCTGGCCCTGGACGATCTCCGACTTGGGGATGTGGCCGATCGCGATGAAGGCGCCGTCGGTCTCGATCTCCTCCTCGGCACCGGTCTCGGCGTGGCGGAAGCGGACCTTCTCCAGCTTGCCGCTGTCGCCGGCGACGAACTCGAGCGGCACCAGCGGCGCCTCGAACTCGATGTTGTCCTTTTCGCGCGCCCGGTCGAGCATGATCTTCGAGGCGCGGAACTCGGGCCGGCGGGTGACGATCTTCAGCTCTGAGGCGAACTTGGAGATGAAGATCGAGTCCTCCATCGCCGAATCGCCGCCGCCGATCACGACCACCCTCTGGTCTTTGAAGAAGGCCCCGTCGCAGACGCCGCAGGTGGAGACGCCGCGGCCGCCGAGCTCCATCTCGCCGGGGATGCCAAGCCGTTTCGGCTCCGCCCCCATCGCCAGGATCACGGTCTTGGCCAGGTGCTCCTCGTCGCCGAGGAAGACCTTCTGGACGCCGCCGTCGGAGAGCTCGACCCGGTCGACGTCGTCGGTGACGAAGCGGGTCCCGAAGCGCTCGGCCTGGGCGCGGAACTGGGACATCATCTCCGGCCCCATGATCCCCTCGGGGTAGCCGGGGTAGTTCTCGACCTCGGTCGTGTTCTGCAGCTGGCCGCCCCACTGGAAGCCCTCGAAGACGAGCGGCTCGAGGTTGGCGCGCGCCGTGTAGAGCGCCGCGGTGTAGCCGGCGGGCCCACCGCCGACGATGATCACGTTCTCGACTTTCCTGTCTTCAGCCATCTTTTCGCCGTCCTCGAGTCTATTACTTTACTTTTTATAGTACGCCCCTGCCGGGCGGAACGCAATCAGCGCAGGGCGGGCTCCAGGTCGGAGCCGGCGCGGCCGCCGCGTTCGATCGGCAGCTCCTCCTCTTCCCACTTGTGGACCGTGTGGCGGAGCTGGAAGAAGGCGAAGACGCCGGGTGGGATCGGCATCCAGAAGGAGACGAGGCGGAAGACGAGGATCGCCGGGAAGACGGTCTCCTCGGGGATGCCGAAGAGGACGAAGGCGCCGATCATCCCCGCGTCGACGGCGCCGACCCCGGCGGGGGCGAACGGGAAGAGATTGGCGACCATCCCGAGGAAAAAGCCCTGGATCACCACCGCGAGCGGGACGTGGACGCCGAAGGCGTGGAAGGAGGCCCAGAGGATGCCGATGTTGGCGGCCCAGTAGCCGGCGGCGCCGATCACCGCGAGGCCGCCCTTGGAGGGATGGGCGAAGAGGTTGAGCGCGAAGCGGAACCCTTCCCCCAGCGTCGCCGGCACTTTCGCCGCGGCCCGCAGCCAGTGGCGGGAGCGGTCGCTGTGGGCGAAGCGGGTGAGGCGGCGCTCGACGTCGGGGGGGATCAGCGTGATCAGGATGCCGATTACCAGGAGCAGCCCGGCGATGCCGGCGGGGACGATCGTCAGCTCGACCGAGCTCTTGCCGTTCATCGCCCCGGTCCGCAGCAGGATCCCGAAGACGATGATCGCCAGCGGATAGAAGGCGTACTGGAGGGAGACGAAGGCGACCATCCGGCGGGCGACGTCGCGGCGCTCCATCCCCGCCTTGCGCAGCGCCCAGTAGGTGAGGGCGATGCCGCCGGCGCCGCCGGCGGAGAAGAGCCGCGACGCCGCCACCCCGGCCATGTTGATCTCGTAGGTCTCCAACCAGCGCAGGCGCAGCACGTCGCCGCCGACGACCGCTTTGAAAAGGGCGAAGTACGTCGCGTAGGCGAGGAGGTTGAAGCCGACCGCGGCGGCGATCCAGAGCGGCTCGGCCTGGCCGAGGCGGTTGAACGAGTCCCCGAGCCCGACCAGCTTCGGGAAGAGGAAGTAGATGCCGCCGAGCAGCAGCAGGACGACGACGCCGGTCTGGACCATGCGCCGGGTGGTGAAGATGGGCATTTCGGCGAGGCGATGACCGTCGTTCGCCGAGTCTTGCCGAGACACGCCTAGGAAAGTTACCCGCTCGCGATCCTCTCAAGGCGCTGCAAAACGCCGTTTATCCCGCTAACGAGGGGTTCCGCGAGCGGCTCCCCCTGCCGCACGGCGGCGACGAGGGCGGCCCCGGCGAGCAGATCGGTGACGTAGTGCTCGCCCAGGTAGACGAGGGCGAAGCCGAGCGTCCCGGCATACCCCCAGCCGAGCGCCCCCTCCGTCTTGCCCGCTTCCGAGAGCGAGAGCGCCGCCTGGAGCGAGGTGGCGAAGTGCAGCGAGGGCATCGCCGCCCAGGGGTTGCCGCCGAGGGCGTCGTACATCCGCTCCCAGGCCCGCCCCCAGGTCGGTTCGCCGACCTCGACCATGATCCGCCGCACCTCTTCCCCGGTCAGCCCCTGCTCCGCCGCCCACCACGGCGGCGCGGTCGGGACGGCGAAGTAGCCGACGCAGCCGAGGTCGAAGACCGCCGCCATCTGGCGGGCGGCCCGCGGGAAGCGCTCGTTGTGGCGGACGAGGATCCAGGCCAGCGAGGCGTAGGGGACGATGAACCAGAGCCAGTGGGTCCAGGCGAGGACCTGGTTGACGACCCCCACCCGCGGCAGCGGCGCCAGCGCCCGCTGCAGGCGCGCGTTGGGGAGCTTGCCGCCGCCGATCATCCGGTCGAGGGCGATCGGGTAGCGGGTGCGCAGGCGGGCGCGGAGCCGGTCGGGGTCGTCGTAAGGGAGCTCGTGGGCGACCGTGAAGGCCCACATCTGCATCGCGAACAGGGCCACGTCCCGCCGCTTCGAGCGCGGCTGCAGCACCGCCAGCGCCAGCGGGGCGGCGCTGACCGCCGCCACCGTCACCGGCGCGGGGATCCGCAGGCGCTTGCGCAGGAAGGGCACCGCCACGGCGGCGCCGACCGCCGCCACCCCCCC
>JALZHV010000008.1 GCA_030860625.1 Actinomycetota bacterium | reverse complement strand
GCGTTGCAGGGGTCCCTTCGGCAGGCGCTTCAGATGGTCAACTCGATCCTCGCTCCGGTTCAGGAACTCGAACCCACGGTGGGGGACGAGTTCCAAGGGGTCTTTGAGAATGCCGCCGCTGCGGCTCACGCAACCCTGCTACTGCGCCTGCAGCTCCTCAAAGACGAAAAGGTCGATTCACGCTACGGCCTCGGCTTCGGCGGCCTCACCGTGTTCGAGGAGCGGACGCCCTTGTCGCAGGACGGACCGGCCTGGTGGGCTGCTAGGGCCGCGATCGACCGAGTGGGCCAGCTTGCCGACGGCCATATGGGCTTTGCCCGCACCTGGTTCGAATGGGGGGAGCCGGACACCGAGCCTCCGGCGGAGGCTCGGTCTCTGAACTCGTTCCTGATCTGTCGTGATGCCCTGATCGAGCAGATGCGCCCTCGTCACCGGCGGCTGCTCCTCGGTTTGCTTTTGCAGCGGCCGCAGGCCGAGCTCGCCCTTGAGGAGGGGATCTCGCAGCCGGCGGTATCCCAGGGCTTGGCGAGGAGCGGGGCCTACGCGGTGCGGGCCGCCGAGTACGAGTTGAGCGGGGTGCTCGGGTGATACTGCTCTCGCTCGGGCTGCTGGGCTTTGCTCTCGCTGATTTGATTCGTTGAGATCCGGGGGAGGTCTCCAGGCGCCGGGCAGGCCTCGCTGTCGCCGGTGGCGCTGCTCTGGTCGGGGGCGCGGCTGCTCTCAGCGGCGTGAGCCCACTTGCGGTTGCCGCGGCGGCGGTGGGCGCTGCTGCAGTTCTGGCCATGTGGGTCGGCTTCGACTACCGATCTCCCGATGCCAAGCCCGGGTGGCCACTGGTCTGGATCCTCGTCGTCTTCGTGACCCTCTTCGCCTTCAGCGGTTCGGCTGCTTCGATCGAGGGGCCTTTGGAGCGGTGGTATTCGAACCTCCCCTTCGGCTTCGTCCAAGACGTGCCTGTGGACCAGTTTGTGTTGGGGCTGAGCGCTGCTCTCTTCTTGATGGCGAGCGTCAACCGGGTCGTGAGGCTGGTGCTCGATGCGGCCGTCACCTCATGGGAGAAAAGCGAGGGGAAGTTGGCCGGCGGGCGCCTACTCGGCCCTCTGGAGCGCTTGATCATCGGCGCTGTCGTTCTTACCGCCGATCCCGCCGCGGCCGCGCTGGTCGTCACGGCGAAGGGATTGCTGCGGTTCCCGAGATTCGCAGCGAGACCAGCCGGCATGGACCCGATGCGGTGACCGAGTACTTCCTGATCGGCACCTTCACCAGCCTTCTCATCGCCGCGCTTGGCGGTCTTGGTATTAGCCGCGGGCTGATATGCAGGCCCAGATAAGGGCTGCGCTTATCTAGAGGCGGACGAGGTTGTCCGCTTCGATGCCGCGGGTGACGCCGCGGAAGTCGACCACCAGCGGCGCCGTCGCGACCACCTGCTCGTAGTCGACGTCGGGGTGGGCGGTGACGATCGCGGCGAGCTCGCACTCGCGCAGCGCCTCGTCGAGGCCGACGTTCGCGAGCCCGTGGCCGGGCAGCTCCGGCACGAAGGAGTCGTGGTAGGAGACCTCGGCGCCGAGGTCCTGGAGGCGGCCGATGATCTTCAGCGCCGGCGATTCGCGGGTGTCGCCGACGCCGCCCTTGTAGCTGACGCCGAGGATGAGGACGTGGGAGCCGTTGACCGGCTTGCGGACCCCGTTCAGCGCCCGCTCGATCCGTTCCACGCAGAAACCCGGCTGCGCCTGGTTCACTTTCCCGGCGAGCTCGATGAACTCGGGGTAGAAGTCGAGCTGGCGGGCGCGGAAGGCGAGGTAGAAGGGGTCGACGGGGAGGCAGTGGCCGCCCATCCCCGGCCCGGGGTCGAAGCGCATGAAGCCGAAGGGCTTGGTCGAAGCGGCCTCGACCACCTCCCAGACGTCGATCCCGAGCCGGTCGCAGAGCTGCGAGAGCTCGTTGACGAGGGCGATGTTGACCGAGCGGAAGATGTTCTCCAGGAGCTTCGAGAGCTCGGCCGCCTCGGGGGTGGAGAGGACGACGACGGTGTCGCAGATCTCCGCGTAGAGCTCGCGCGCCCGCTCGGTCGAGGCCGCGGTGATGCCGCCGACCAGCTTCGGCGTGGTGCGGACGGTGTAGTCGGTGCGGCCGGGGTCGATCCGCTCCGGCGAGAAGGCGAGGTGGAAGTCGCTGCCCGCGGTCAGGCCCGATTCCTCGAGGATCGGCAGCAGCCGGTCGCGGGTGGTGCCGGGGTAGGTGGTCGACTCGAGCACGACCAGCTGGCCGGAGTGCAGCACCTGCGCCAGCGCCTTCGCCGAGTCGATCAGGTAGGTGAGGTCGGGCTCGCGCGAGTCGCTGAGCGGGGTGGGGACGCAGAGGATCACCGCGTCGCAGGCGGCGAGCTCGGCGTAATCGGTCGTCGCTCGCAGCCGCTCCCCCAGCGGCTCCAGCGCAGAGCTCGGCACGTCCTCGATGTAGCTGCGGCCGGCGTTCAGCGCCTCGACCTTCGCCTCGTCGACGTCGAGGCCGACCACCTCGCAACCTTCCTCGGCGAAGGCGACGGCGAGTGGGAGGCCCACGTAGCCGAGGCCGATGATCCCGATCTGCATCGGCCGCAGTCTAGATAGGGGCTCGGCGCAGGAACGCTCCCTGGACGTCAAGGCAGTTGCGGTTTGCGGGGCGCCTCCGCATAATCGTTCGCTCTGTCTTCTGCCGGTCCATACCTGAGAGGCGGTCTCCCCAGGCTGCCGCGCTGGCTGCCGTTCGCCCTGCTCCTGGCGATCGGCCTACTCGCCGTGCCCGCCGCCAAGGCGGTGACGGTCCCCGACGGCTTCCACGCGCGGGTGCTGCCGATCCCGCGCGCCAACGAAGCGCCCTCGCCCGGCTACATCAACGGCCTGCGCAAGCCGACCGCTGTCGACTTCGCCCCTGACGGGAAGATGTTCGTCGCCGACTGGTTCGGCCGCGTCAAGGTCTTCGACTCGGTCGAGGACACCTCGCCGACGCTGGCGGTCGACGTCGCCACCGACGTCCACTCCTTCGGCGACCGCGGCCTCTTGGGAATGAAGCTCGACCCCGAGTTCGGGACCAGCGAAAACAACTTCGTCTACCTCGCCTACGCCTACGACGTGCCGATGGGCAGCGCCACGGCGGCGAAAGCCGAGTTCGGCGACGGCGGCGACAACTGCAAAAACGAAGCGCCCTACACCGACTGCCTGATCAGCGGCCGGGTCGTGCGGGTGGCGCTGAACCCGGCGACGGGGATCGCCGCCGCCGGCGCCAAAGAGCCGCCGCAGCAGGAGCTGGTCCAGAGCTGGTGCCAGCAGTTCAACAGCCACTCGGTGGGGGACATCGAGTTCGACTCCACCGGCGCGCTGTTGGTCAGCGGCGGCGAGGGCGCCAACTACGCCGCCTCCGACTACGGCCAGTTCGCCAACCCCTGCGGCGACCCCGCGAACGAGGGCGGCTCGCTGCGCTCCCAGGACGTGCGCTCCGGCGGCGACCAGACCGACTACAGCGGCTCGGTCATCCGCATCGACCGCGAGACCGGCGAGGCTCTCCCCGACAACCCGCTCTTCGACAGCGCCGACGTGCGGGCGCGCCGGCTGCTCGCCTACGGCCTCCGCAACCCCTTCCGCTTCGAGATCCGGCCCGGGACCGGCGAGGTCTACATCGGCGACGTCGGCCAGTCGCTCTGGGAGGAGCTGAACCGGGTGACCTCGCCGCCGACCCTCGGCCAAGGGGCGGTCAACTTCGGCTGGCCCTGCTACGAGGGCGGCAGCGGCACCAGCAACCCGATGAAAGCGTGGCAGTCGCTGGCCAACGAAGGTCAGGCTCCGCTCTGCAAAACGCTCTACGAATCGGGCCTGGTGCAGGCGCCCTTCTGGTCCTACGGCCACGGCAAAACCGCCGGCTACCTCTTCCCGGGCGACGCCTGCGACCCCTCGCCCGGCGCCGCCTACTCGGGCCTCGCCTTCTACGACCCGACCGGCGTGCCCGGCAGCGCCCTCTTCCCGGAGGCCTACCAGGGCGCGCTCTTCATGGCCGACGCCGCCCGCGGCTGCATCTGGACGATGGGCCTGAACGGCAACGGCGAACTCGACCCCGCCACCCTCGCCAATTTCGCCACCGAGGACGGCGGCCGGAGGATCTCGCCCGTCGACCTCGTCCAAGGGCCCGACGGAGCCCTCTACGCGCCGAACTTCTACAACGACAGCATCGAGCAGATCCGCTACTTCGGCGCCAACAGCCCGCCCACGGCGGCGCTCGGGGCCGACAGGGTCGACGGCCCGATGGTGGATGACAAATTCACCGTCAAATTCGACGCCAGCGACAGCAGCGACAAAGAGAGCGACGACTTCGAGTTCGCCTGGGACCTCGACGAAGACGGCGAGTTCGACGACGCCGGCGACCAGCCGACCGCGGAATGGACCTACACGACGAAAACGAACGTGGTGGTGAAAGTGCGGGTGAAAGACGAATTCGGCCGCACTGACGAAGCCTCGCTGACGGTCTATCCGGGCGACGAAGGCCCGCCGGTGCCGACGATCGAAGCTCCGACCGAAGCGCTCGAATGGGCGATCGGCGACATGATCACCTACAAAGGCAGCGCCACCGATCCTGACGGCGACACCGTGGCGGGCGGCGGGATCAAACTGAAGTGGAAAGTCTCGATCCAGCACTGCCCGCTCGGCTGCCACGAGCATCCCTACACCGAACCGGAAGGCGCCAGCGGCTCCTTCGTGGCGCCGCCGCACGAGTACCCCTCGCACCTCAGCTTCGTCCTCACCGCGACCGACAGCCGCGGCCGCTCGACCACCTCGGAGCCGCTGGAAAGCTTCCCGCGGGTGATCGAAGTCGGCCTCGCCTCCGAACCCGCCGGGATCCCGGTCACCTTCGACGGCGAGCCCGCCTCCAGCGGCCCGTTCAAACTGATCGCTGGCGGCACCGCGGCGATCGCCGCCCCGGCGACCGCGACCGTGGCGGGGGATCCCTACGTCTTCTCGAGCTGGTCCGATGGCTCCACCGCCGCCTCACGCCAGTTCACCTCCCTGCAGTCGACGAACCTCGTCGCCCGCTACGTCCCGGCCTCGAACGGAGGCGGGGGAGGGGGCGGCAACCCTCCGCCCGATCCGCCCCCGCCGCCCCCGCCGGTTTCGAAGGTGAAGCTGACGATTGTCTCCCGCCCCGCCGGGATCAAGGTGCGCGCCGGCAAGGTGCGGCGGCTGGCTCCCTTCTCGCTCAACGTCCTCACCGGCGCCTCGGTGGCGCTGCGGGCGCCCGGCAAGGCGACGAGCGGGGGGCGCGAATATCGCCTGCGCGGCTGGCTCGTGAAGGGGAAGCTGAAGCGCGGCCCCGCCCTGAACGTGGTCGCCCGCGGCAACGGCCGCTACGTCGCCGTCTACGCCGCCCGCTGAGCCGGATGGCGCCGCTCCCGGCGCGGGTCGGCAGATAGCATCCGGCCGCCCAAACTTCCAAGGAGACGACACCTACCGATGACTGACCAGACGTACGAGCTGACCACTGACCAGGCACAGCGCGAGGCCACCGGCGCCCACAGCTATGGCCGCTACCTCGAGGAGTTCGAGGTCGGCGCCGTCTACAAACACTGGCCGGCGAAGACCGTGACCGAGGCCGACGATCACCTCTTCTGCCTGATCACGATGAACCACCACCCGCTGCACATCAACGACGTGTACGCCTCGGGCTCCCAGCAGGGCCGCAACGTCGTCGTCGGGCCGCTGGTCTACTCGCTGGCGCTCGGCATGTCGGTCTCCGACATCTCCGGCAAGGCGATCGCCAACCTCGCCACCGAAGAACTCAGCCACCCGAACCCGGTCTTCCACGGCGACACCCTCTTCTGCGAGACCGAGGTCCTCGACGTCAAGCCGTCGAAATCGAAGCCCGACCGCGGCGTCGTCAAGGTCCACACCCGCGTCCTCAACCAGGATGGCGTCCTCGTCGCCGAGTTCAAGCGCCTCGTCCTCGTCCCCAAGAAGAACCCCGGCGAGTCCCCCGAACCCGCCGCCGACAACGTCGAGTAGGGCGACGATTGGCGAATTAGCCTCGCTATAGGCGGGCTAATTCGCCAATGGCGGCCGGCTAGCCGCCGTAGAGGGGCGAGGCGACCACGTCCTGCCAGGCTTCCCTCGAGGCGGTCGTGCTCTCCAGGCGCCAGTCGGCCTGCCCGGAGCCCGAGTAGTCGCGACTGAACCAGACGACGCCGACGACACGGGGGAATTGGGCCGTCACGGTTTCCAACAGCCCTTTGCGGATCCATTCCGGCTTGCTGCCGCCGGACTCGGCCGAGGCGGTCTCGGCGATCAGGATCGGGTCGTTGCTCAATTTGGCGATTTCCGTGTAGGAGGAGCCGAACACCTGCGCCAGGCTCTGCCATTCGGCGCCGCCCCGGTTGTATCCCGCCAGCGCCAGGTAATCGACGTATTCGTCGCCCGGGAAGTACGAGTTGAACGGGTAGGCGCCGGCGGCGTTCACCCAGGGCGACCAGACGAACTTGACGTTGGTCGCTTTGTCTTCGCGGAAGACGTCGACGTAGTGGGTCCAAGCGGCTTTGTAGGCGGTGGGTTCGCCGCTCCAGGCGTACCAGTTGCCGTTCATCTGCTGGGCGAAGCGCAGCAGCAGCGGCTGGCCGAAGGATTTGGCCGCCGCCGCCTGTTCGTGGATCCAGGAGTCGTAAGTGCCGCTGGCGAGCGCGGTCAGCGAGACGGCTTTGCCGCCGACATAGGGCTCCACCGTCATCATCGGCGTCACCCCCCGCGCTTTCAGGTCGGTGATCTCGCTCGAGTACAGCAGCGGCGCGTCGAGGCCGCGGTAGTTCATCGCGATGTCGGGATAGCGCCCGTACTGGGTTTTGTAGCCGTCCAGCGCGGTGCCGCCCGTGGTCAGGCAGGGCGTGCTCGGGCAGTAGTAGACGCCGAGGTCGAGCGGATCGCCCGGTTCCGTCGTCAGCTCCAGGAACGCGGCTTGGATTTGCTCAAGGGCGGGGGTGGTGTGAAGCGTGACGAAGCGCAGGTAGAGCCCGTCCAGCTGGCTCTGCGTTTCGTCGAGGGCAACCGTGAGGGAGTGCCAGCCGAGGCTGGCGGGTTCCGTGCCGGCGATCAAGCCACTGGGCCCGCGGATCTCGACCCTCACTTTGTTGGCCGTCGTGGTGTGGAACCAGACTTTCGCGCTGGCTATGTCCTTGCCGATCAACGAGGTCGTGGTGAGGTCGACATCGGTGGTGCGGATGGTGTTGCCGCTCTCTTCGATCAAGTCGGCGGTATTCGGCGTCGCCGCGGGCGTGACGGGGTCGTCCAACGCCGCCCACGCGCTGCCGGCACCGACAACCGACCAGGGGTTTTCGGTAGCCCGCGTCGCGTTGGGGCGCAGGTAGTGGACGTTGCCTCCGTAGAGGGCGCTGTTGCTGATGTCTTTCCAGGCGGCGGTCGAGGCGGTCGAGGTGCCGATCCGCCAGTCCCGCTGGCCGCTGGCGGTGAAGTCGCGGTTGAACCACACCGCCGCGACGACTTTCGGGAATTTCTCCGGGATCGTCGAGAGGAAGCCGGTCCTGATCCATTCCGCCTTGCTGCCGCCGGTCTCGTGGGAGGAGGTCTCGGCGATGATCACCGGCTTCGTGCTCAGCGCGGTGATCGTTGCGTAGGAGGCGGCGAAGATCTGTTCCACCGACATCCATTCGCTGCCGCCGCGGTTGTAGCCGTCAAGGGCGACGTAGTCGACGTATTCGTCGCCCGGGAAGTATTCGGCGAACGGATAGCTGTTGCTGGCGTTGTTGACGTTCGGCGACCAGACGAACTTCACGTTGGTCGCTTTTTTCGTGCGGAAGACGTTGACGTAGTGTTTGAAGGCTTCTTTGTAGAGGGTCGGGTTGCCGTACCAGCAGGGGTACCAAGGCCCGTTCATCTCATGCGCGAAGCGCAGCAGCACTTCGTTGCCGAATTCGATCGCCTGCGAGGCGGCGGCTTCGATGTTGCTGTCGTATTTGCCTTCGACGATTTTCTGCAGGCCCGCGCACTGGCCGTATTTTTCGGCGTAAGGCTCGACCGTCATCATCGGCGTGATGCCCCGTTCTTTCAGCGCCGTGCGCTCGCTCGAGTAGAGGAGGGGCTCGGTCAGCATCCGGTAGTTGAGGGCGATCTCCGGATAGCGCCCGTAGGAGGATTTGTAGTTGTCCAGCGCCGCGGCGTCGGTGGGGTAGCAGGGCATGCCGGAGGCGACTTCCGGACAGTGGTAGACGCCGAGCTTGATCGGCGCGGCTGCGGCCTGGCCCGATCCCGCGGCGACGAGCATGAGAAGCGCGAGGACGAAGCACGCACCGAACCTGCGAAGAATCATTTCCCCTCCCTTGACTGGTACGCCCGAATACTTAGGCAGGGTAGAGCTTCTGGGGAGGCTCGGCTAGTGCGCCTCGCCGGAGGCGTGGGCCGGCGGGCGGGACTCCTCGGCCAGGGAGGTGAGCTCGAGCCGGCCCTGGGCGGCCTCTTCGAGGACCTCGGTCGCCTCCTGGGCGGAGCGGGCGTAGAGCTCGACCAGGAGGTGGATGACGATCTGCTCGTCGTCGTGCTTGTGGAAACGGACGTGGGTGAAGAACTCGCGCACGCCGGCGTCGCCGAAGGCGCCGTAGGTGAGGAACTCGATCGCTTCCGGGCCCGAGCAGCTCTCGACCCGGTCTTGGTCGACGGTGACCGTGCAGGAGGCGACCCAGGGGGTGCCGGCGACCATCCGTTCCCAGCGGTCCCCGATCGGCACCACGTGGTCGCCTTCGAAGGTGAGGTGGGGCTGGTCGTGCATGCAGTTGAGGCACTGGACGACCGATTCCTGCACCTCGTCGACGCCGTCGGCCAGCGCGCCCGTCTCGGGATCGACGCGGCGGATCGCGTCGTAGTGGATCTGGATCTCGAGATTCTGGGACCAGCAGCGGTAGCACCGCAGCCAGGCCGATCGCTCCCCGTTGAGCTCGCTCATCGACCCATTGTTGCGAGCGGGGCGGTCCGGCGCACCTTCGCTAGGTCCCGTCCCCCTCTGGCAGCTCCAGCCGTAGGCCTTTTTCTTCGGCGACGTCAGGCGGCACGAGGGCGTTGGTCCGACTCAGCATCCGCTTGGCGGCCTCGAGGTCGCTCCAGTCGATTCCCGCCGCGTATCGCTGTGCGAAATCGAGGACGCGGACCAAGGGCCGCGGGTTCCCGTTGCGCGACAGAGCGCGCAGGCCCTGCAGGTAGTTTTCACGGTAGGAGAGGGGGATCGTTATCCGCTGCCGGCCGACCGCGGTCAGCTCGGCGTTCATGAGCACGCGCGCCACCCGTCCGTTGCCATCGGCGAACGGGTGCACCTCGGAGATGAGGAACATCATGAAGGTAGCCCGCGCAAGTCCCGGCGGAAGTGGCTCCAGATACCGGAACCCCTCGCTCAGCGTGCCTTCGACGAGGTCTGGATGCACGAACGTGGTTCCACCCGCCTGGTTCGGTTGCGCCTTGAAAGAACCGGGACGGGCCGCGGGACGGCGCGCCAGTATCAGCTCGTGATGGGAGCGCAGCAAGGTGAGCAGATCGTCTGGGCTCTCCGGCACCCGTGCTCGTCGGGTCGGGTCGTTTACGAGTTCAAAGGTCCCGAGGACGTCATGTGCGTCTTCGAACCTCCCTTCGGGGATCGTGCCTTCGAAAACGATCTCTTCGGCCTCGTCGACCGCGAATTCAGTTCCCTCGATCCAGTTGGAGAAGTAAGCCTCGATGAAAGAAAGGGCGGGGAGGGAGCCGGGCTGTTCAGGGCGCTCTGGCTGCGGATCCTTCAGAAGGTGTGCCTGCAGCGTCTCGAACAACTCCAGTCTCCGGGGGTCAAAGCCCATGCCGTCGCGCTGGGCCCGGGCGGCGGCAGTGGCGAGCTTTGCGTCGCGCGTGCCCAGGACCGCACCGATCAGGTCGTCGAGGAGTTCCATCTCTCGCTCCGCATCGAGCGCAACGGCGATCTCCCGGCCGCGGTCGCGAAGTTCGTTCAGGGCCTCGCTGCCGCGCTGAGCGGCGATCCGGATCAGCTCATCCTCGATCTCGGCTCGGGAGAGGGTGCGGGCGATGCTGTTACCGCGTGCTCGTGAGGGGCGAAGGTTGTCGAGGAATTTCCGCGCTTGCCCTGAGAAGTGAAGGCTCTCCATGAACGGCATGTCCCCATCCACGGGCCCGGCTCCCTGCCGGGCGTGCAGGGTGAGCCCGGGCAGGCGGATGGGGCGCCGGGTGGAGTAGCCAGGTCCCGCGTCGAGGAACAGGGATCCGTCATCGGACGGTTTCGCCTCGAAGGCGCTGCGGTCTACGACCACGGCGCCGGGAAAGTAGGTGGCCGCGATCCGTTGCCAATTCCTACGCACCACGTCCTCGATCGGGTCCTCGGTATTCCGGGTGTAGAGGCGGGGGCCGACTTTGCGCGCTTGCCCGCGTCTAAGAGCAGCACCGACCGCCCGTGAGGTCTGGGTGGTGCTGGAAAAGACCTCGGGCTGATCCGCCAGGGAAAATCCGCGCGTAACCTCGGCCATCACACGGCCGAGTGTAAATAACTAACGCGTAAAAAGCTTATATGCGTAAGAACTGACGCGTAAGATGCTTAAGCGGCTGCGCCCGTGCCCGCGCGCTGCCCGACGAGCTCGACGATTTCGCCCATGATCCGGTTCACGTCGAAGTCCTTCGGCGTGTAGACGCCGGCGACGCCGGCCTCGCGCAGGCGCTCGGCGTCGGCGACCGGGATGATCCCGCCGACGACGACGGGCACGTCCAGGCCCTCCTCCTTCAGCAGCCGCACCACCTCGGGGATCAGCTCCAGGTGGGAGCCGGAGAGGATCGAGAGGCCGACGACGTCGACGTCCTCCTGCACGGCGGACTCGGCGATCTCCTCGGGCGTAAGGCGGATGCCCTGGTAGATCACCTCCATGCCGACGTCGCGCGCCCGCAGCGCCACCTGCTCGGCGCCGTTGGAGTGGCCGTCGAGGCCGGGCTTGCCGACCAGGATCTTGATCCGGTGGCCGATCCGCTCGGAGGTCTCGTCGACCTGGCGGCGGATCTCCGTCAGCTGATCGGGGGTCGACGGGGCGGAGGCGCCGTCGACGCCGGTCGGCGCCCGGTAGGGACCGAAGACCTCGCGCATCGTTTCGGCCCACTCGCCGGTCGTCGCGCCCGCCTTCGCGGCGGCGATCGTCGCCGGCATGATGTTGACGCTGTCGTCAGCGGCGGCCTTGGCGAGGTCGTCGAGCGCCGCGCGCACCGCGTCCTCGTCGCGCTCGGCCTTCCACTGCTCCAGCGCCTCGACCCGTTCGCGCTCGACCTCGGGGTCCGGCGTGAGGATGCCGCCGTCGGCGCCCGCGGTCAGCGGCGAGTCCTCGGTCTCCGTGTAGGAGTTCTGGCCGATCACCTTCTGCTCGCCGGCCTCGATCCGCGCCACCCGCTCGCGGTGGGACTCGACCAGGCGCGCCTTCATGTAGGGGACAGCGTTGACGGCGCCGCCGTGCTCCTCGACCACGGCCATCTCCGCCCGCGCCCCCTCGGTCAGCTCGGCGACCAGGCCGTCCATGACGACGGAGCCCTCGAAGATGTCGGGGTACTCGAGCAGGTCGGTCTCCAGCGCCAGCACCTGCTGGATTCGCAGGCTCCACTGCTGGTCCCAGGGGCGGGGGAGGCCCATCGCCTCGTTCCAGGCCGGCAGCTGGATCGCCCGCGCCCGCGCGTCGCGGCTCAGCGTCACCGCCAGCGCCTCCAGCACGATCCGCTGGATGTTGTTCTCCGGCTGCGCCTCGGTCAGGCCCAGCGAGTTGACCTGCACCCCGTAGCGGAAGCGCAGCATCTTCTCGTCGGTGACCCCGTAGCGCTCGCGCCCGATTTCCTGCCAGAGCGCGCTCATCGTCCGCAGCTTCGCGATCTCCTCGACCAGCCTGATCCCGGCGTTGACGAAGAAGGAGATCCGCCCGAACACCTTCGGGAAGTCCGCGTCGGCGACCTGCCCGCGCGCTTTCACCTCGTCGAGCACGGCGATCCCGGTCGAGAGCGCGTAGGCGATCTCCTGCACCGGCGTCGCCCCGGCCTCCTGCAGGTGGTAGCTGCAGATGTTGGTCGGGTTCCATTTCGGCACGTCGTTGACGCTGAAGGCGACCATGTCGGCGATCAGCCGCATCGAGGGCTCCGGCGGGAAGGCGTAGGTCCCGCGCGAGAGGTACTCCTTGATGATGTCGTTCTGGGTCGTGCCTTTGAGCAGGGAGCGGTCGACCCCGTTCTCCTCGGCGACCGTGACGTAGAGGCCGAGCAGCCAGGCCGCCGTCGCGTTGATCGTCATCGACGTGTTCATCTCGTCGAGCGGGATCGCGTCGAGCAGCTGGTGCATGTCGCCCTTGTGGGCGACGGAGACGCCGACCTTGCCGACCTCGCCGCGGGCGAGGACGTGGTCGGGGTCGTAGCCGGTCTGCGTCGGCAGGTCGAACGCCACCGAGAGCCCCGTCTGGCCCTTGGCCAGGTTGCGGCGGTAGAGCTCGTTGGAGCGGCGGGCGTCGGAGTGGCCGGCGTAGGTGCGCATCACCCACGGGCGATCGGGCTGGGGAAGTCGGTGGTCGCTCATGGGGGGAATGATATTTGCCGTTCAAAGCTCGCGCGCCCGCATCTTTCGGCCTCGCCTGTGTTTAGGCTGGCGACTCGTGAAGCTCCGCTTCTCAGCCGCCTTCCTCGCCGCCCTCGCCGCGGGCCTGCTCGCCTGCGCGACCGCGGGCGCCGCGATGATCGGCATCTACCGCAACAGCCTCGAGTCGCTGGGCCAGCGCAGCCAGCTGGTCAAGCTCGCCGGCCGCAACTGCGAGCGGGCCGGGGTGGAGGCCGGGATGCGGATCGAGGTCGGCAAGGCGACCAGCGCCTGCTCCTACCGGACGCCGGTGCTCGGCCGCGACCTCGAAATCGCCGCCACCCAGCGCCTGCTCAGCGGCACCCCGGAGAGCCTCCAGCGCAAGGCCTTCCTCGGTCTCGAGCTGCGGGCCGGGGCCGGCGCCAAGTACCAGCTCCTGGTCTTCCCGCGCCAGCGCAAGGCGCAGCTGATCAAGATCACCGGCGAGGGCGCCAAATACCTCGCGATCGCCAAGAACGAGGACGCGGTGAAGGGGATCAACGAAGCCAACGTGCTGCGGCTGCGCGCGATCAACGTCACCAGCGGCCCGGATCGCGGCCAGGCCCAGCTCGCCGCCTACGTCGGCAAAAAACTGGTCGGCGAGGTGGTCGACGAGGGCGCCGGCGAGCTCTCCGGGCGCAACTCCTCGGTGATCGTCGGCACGCTGCGGAACGGCAACGGCGTCGTCGCCAGCGTCGACGACATCGTCATCCGCGTGCCGAGCCCCTTCTAGACCTTCCGCCGAGCGCTCCGGGGCATAATGCCGACGATGTCGACGAGCACCATCGAGCGCCCCCGCACCTCCGGGCCGGACTCAGACCTGGGCGGCAACTGGCGCGTGATCGTCCGCAACGACAACCACAACACCTTCGACCACGTCGCCCAGACGCTCTCGCGGGTGCTGCCGGGTATCTCCCTCGACCAGGGCTACCGGATCGCCGACACGATCCACAACGGCGGCCAGGCGATCGTCTGGACCGGCCCGCGCGAGCCGGCCGAGCATTACTGGGAGCTGCTCGATGCCGCGGGGCTGACGATGGCCCCGCTGGAGCGGGGCTAGCGCCCGCTCGCCGCGGTTACTCGGCCGCGACGAGGATGTGCCACTGCGGCAGCAGTGGGATGTCGTAGAGGTCGATGATCGCCGCGCGGGCCTGGGCGATCTCGTCCGAGTACCAGTAGCGCTCGAAGTCCGAGCGCTTCTCCCAGATCATCGTCTGGCGGAAGGCGAGCGGATCGTCGGTGGAGCGGGTCAGCGACCAGCTCTTCGCCCCGTAGGCCGGGGCTTTGGCCGCCGCCGTTTCCCAGAGGTCGAGGAAGCGGTCGGCCCGCAGCGGGGTGACGTGCCAGTCGAGGACGCAGACCTCAGCCATCAGATTCCCCTTTCGCTCGCTCGGCGGGCGCTCACGCGCCGACCTCCGCGCGGATCGCGCCGGGCCCGTCCTCGTACTGGCCCTCGGTCTCGGACTCGGCGCCGACGAGGATCGCGATCTTGCCGAGGTGCTTGTTTTCGTGCATCAGCTGGTGCGCGTGGGGGACGCCGTCGAAGCCCAGCGTGTCAGAGAGCACCGGCCGCACCTTGCCCTCCGCCATCAGCTGGTTCGCCCGCATGCACTCATACGCGTTGGCGAAGTGGGAGCCGATGATCTGCTTCTGGCGCATCCACAGGTAGCGGACGTCGAAGTCGAGCTGGTAGCCGGAGGTGGCGCCGCAGATGACGACTTTGCCGAATGGCTTGACCATGTAGACCGAGGTCGGGAAGGTCGCGCGGCCGACGTGCTCGAAGACGATGTCGGGGGAGTCGCCGAGGATCCCTTTGACTTTGTTGGCGAAGTCACGCGAGGCCCGGAAGCGCGTCTTGTCAGCCGCGCGGTCGGTGAGGTTCTCGTCGGTCCGCATCATCTCGCGGAACTCGTTGCGGTTGACGTAGTCGACGGCGCCGAGTTTCTTGATCAGCTCGCCCTTCTCGTCGGAGGAGACGACGCCGACCGCGTTGGCCCCGGCCGCTTTGCAGAGCTGCACGGCGAAGACGCCGAGGCCGCCCGCCGCGCCCCAGATCAGGACGTTGTGGCCGGGCTGCAGGTTGCACTGGTCCATCAGCATCCGGTAGGCGGTGAAGTAGGTGAGCCCGTAGGAGGAGGAGTCGGCCCAGGAGAGGTTGCGCGGCTTCGGCAGCAGCTGCTGGGCCTGGACCTTGGTGAACTGGGCGAAGGAGCCCCAGGTCGTCTCGTAGCCCCAGATCCGCTGGCTCGGCGCCGCCATCGGGTCGAGCCCGTGGACCTCGACGTCCTCGTAGGAGGCCTGGTTGCAGTGGATCACGACCTCGTCGCCGACTTTCCAGCGGGTCACGCCCTCGCCGACTTTCCAGACGATCCCGGAGGCGTCGGAGCCGCCGATGTGGTGGCCGTACTCGGGGTGGTCGCCGTAGCCGAAGACCGAGACCGGCTCGCCCAGCGAGGCCCAGACGTTGTTGAAGTTGACGCCGGCCGCCATCACCCGCACGATCACCTCGAAGGCGCCGGGCTCGGGAACCTCGATCTGCTCGAGCTGGAAGGCGTCTTTGGGCTCGCCCTCGCGCTCCTGGCGGATCACCCACGCCGCCATCGTCTCCGGCAGCGTGCCGGGCTCTACGTCCAACTTCGCGACTGCACTCGTGTCAACGGCCAAAACCGGGCTCCTCGGGGTCGACTTAACGGGGCGTCGAATCCTAGTTCAGAGCTGCGGAGGCTGTATGAGCGGCGGGTACTGCCTCCTCACTCGCTTGCTCGCTGGATCGTTTTCGGCTGGCCGCGGACCGTTCGGGGCGAGAAGCGCAAAACGTTCGAAGGCAGCACCCACCGCTCTTAAAGGTCCGTAGCTCGGGACGGGGTGTGACGGAGGGACGTCGGCCCTTCGTCGCCTAGCGATTAGGCGGCTTCGGCCTCGGGGAGCTCGGGCTTGCTCTCGCGCAGCTCGGGGGCGGTGATCTCGCGGACGGTGGCTTCGACCGGCTTCGGCGGCTCGATCT
>JALZHV010000186.1 GCA_030860625.1 Actinomycetota bacterium | reverse complement strand
GGCTGGTCGTCTTCGCGGTCGTCGAGTTCGCCGTTCCCTTACCACTGATCGCCGCCGGCGAGGAGAGGATAGACTCCGGCGTCACGGCGATCCTGATCGCCACCGCTCCCCTCAACGTCGCCCTGCTCGCCCAGCGCTTCGAACCGGCGGAGCGGGTGGACGGGCGCCGCCTGCTCGGCCTCCTCGACGGCCTCGCCGGGGTCGCGGCGCTGGTCGGACTCGATCTCAGCGGCGAGCCGGAGCAGCTGCTTGGGATCGCTGCCGTTCTCGCCGCCGCGGTCGGGTACGCGATCGGCGCGATGCTGATGAAACGCCGCTTCAGCGACCTCGATCCCTCGGCCGCGATGGGGGCCGGCCTCGGCCTCGCCGCCGTCCTGCTGACCCCGCCGGCGCTCCTCACCCTGCCCGCCGCCTCGCCCAGCGGCGGCGCCCTCGCCTCGGTCGCGGTGCTGGGGCTGCTCTGCACCGGCGCGGCGATGGTGCTGATGGCGATGCTGGTCAACGAGGCCGGGGCGGGGCGGGCGCTGGTGGTCACCTACGTCAACCCGGTGATCGCCGTCGCCCTCGGCATCGTCTTCCTCGGCGAGTCCCTCGGCGCGGGCGCGGCGCTCGGCCTGCTGCTGATCCTCGCCGGCTCCTGGCTTGCCACGAACGAATAGGCTTCTGCACCGATGGAGGCAGCAACCGCCCGCAAGATCCGCGTCGTCGTCGCCAAGCCCGGTCTCGACGGGCACGACCGCGGCGCCAAGATCATCGCCCGCGCCCTGCGCGACGCTGGCATGGAGGTCATCTACACCGGCCTGCACCAGACGCCCGAGCAGATCGCCGAGACGGTGATCCAGGAGGACGCCGACGCGGTCGGCCTTTCGATCCTCTCGGGCGCCCACATGACGCTGGTCCCGAAAGTGGTCGAGCTGCTCCAGGCCCAGGGAGTGGACGACGTGCTCGTCACGGTGGGGGGGACGATCCCCGCCGACGACATTCCGGAGCTGAAGAAGCTGGGCGTCGCCGAGGTCTTCACCCCCGGCTCGGGAACCGACGACATCGTCGATTTCATCCGCGAGCGCGCCAGCGCCCGCCACGCCGAAGGTTGATTCCTTCGCGCCCCAGGCGCGTCTGCGTGACATCTGACACGGATCGATGTACAGGTCCGCCGATGCGGGTATAGTCCTGATTGACTCGTCAGTCAACCGCCGGCACGCGTTAAGATCGCGCACCGCGAACACCTGAGAATCATCCCCAAGGAGGCTTGAACTTGAAGATCTGCGTCCTGGTCAAGGAGGTCCCGGACGCCGCAGTTCAGAAGCGCATCGATCCCAACACGATGCGGCTGGACCGTAGCGGCGAGAAAAATCTCAACCCCTTCGACACGCACGCCCTCGAGGCGGCCATGCAGATCAAGGAGGGTGGCGCGATCTCGGTCGACGAGGTCGTGGCGGTGACGATGGGCCCGAGCTCCGCGGTCCGCGCGCTGCACAAGGCGGTCGCGCTCGGCGCCGATCGCTCGGTCCACCTCTCCGACGAGGCGCTGGCCGGCTCCGACGTCTGCGCGACCGGTTACGCGCTGGCGAAAGTGCTCGAGTCGGAGAACCCCGACCTGGTCCTGCTCGGCCAGCAGTCGGACGACGGCGAGTGCTACACGATCGGCGCGGTCGTCGCCGACCACCTGAAAATGCCCTCGCTGACCCAGGTGATCCAGATCGACGTCACCGACGGCAAACTGCGCTGCGAGCGCCAGGCCGAGTACGGCTACGACACCGTCGAGGTCGAGCTCCCGGCCGTGATCAGCGTCGGCGACGCGATCAACGAGCCGCGGTACCCGAGCCTGAAAGCGATCATGGGCGCGAAAAAGAAACCGCTCGACTCGAAAGCGACCGGCGACGTCGGCATCGACGGCGGCCTGGTCGGCGAAGGCGGCTCGAAAACCCGCGTGCTGGCGCTGAACCCGCCGCCGGCGAAGGAAGCGGGCGAGATCATCGAGGACGAGGACACCAACGAGACGGTCGAACGGATCGTCGCCTGGCTCGACGAGAGGAAACTGATCTAAATGGCAGGCATCCTGGTTTACGCCCTCCACGACGACGAGGGCAACTTCAACAAGAACTCGCTCGGGGCGATCTCCGAGGCCGCCAAGCTGGCCGGCGAAGTCGGCGGCGAAGCCACTGCGCTGGTCGTCGGTGACGTCGCTGACGACGCCGCTGCCGGGCTCGGCAAATACGGCGCCGCCAAGGTCTACCGGGCCAAAAACGTGCCGGAGGGCCTCGCCCAGCCGATCGTCGACGCGATGGCGAAAGTCATCCAGGACAACGGCATCTCCTACGCCCTGTTCGGCGGCGGTCTGCTCGGCTTCGAGATCGGCGCCGGCCTCACCGCCCGCCTGGGCGCCGGTGTGACCATGGAGGTCACCGCGGTCAAAGTCCAGGACGGCAAACTGGTCGTCGAGCGCCCGATCCTGCAGGACTCGGAAATCGCCGACGTCGGTTACGTCTCCGACCCCGGCATCATCATCGGCCGCCTCAACGCCTTCGACATCAACGAGAGCGGCGGCACCGCCGAGGTCGTCGACGTCGACGTCGAGCTCTCCGAGTGGTCGAGCAAGGCGAAGCTGGTCCAGCGCGGCGAGCAGCGCGGCGCCGACGTCGACATCGAGGGCGCCGACATCCTCGTCGGCGGCGGTCGCGGTCTCGGCGCCAAAGAGGGCTTCGAGCTCTGCGAGCAACTCGCCGAGACGATGGGCGGCGCCGTCGCGGCGACCCGCGCCGTCGTCGACGCCGGCTGGTACCCCTACGCGGCCCAGATCGGCCAGACCGGCAAGACCGTCGCGCCGAAGCTGTACCTGGCGGCCGGCGTCTCCGGGGCGATCCAGCACAAGGTCGGGATGCAGAACTCGGAAAACATCCTCGCGATCAACAAGGACCCGAACGCGCCGATCTTCGAGTTCTCGGACCTCGGCGTGGTGGGCGATCTGCACAAAATCGTCCCCAAGCTGACCGAGGCGATCAAAGCCAGGAAAGGCTGAAAGGAGCCCTAATGCCCGCCGTCGCACCTGCTGAGTTCCCGCCGCCGTTCGACTCCAACGACGTGATCGGTCCGCCGACCGACGCGCCCGAGGATCGAATCGAGGTCGGGGTAGCGATCGTCGGCGGCGGGCCCGCGGGTCTCGCCTGCGCCAACAAGCTCCTGCAGCTGCTCGAGAACGAGCCGGAGCTGACCGAGAAGCTCGGCGAAGTCCCGGTCGCCGTGATCGAGAAGGGCAAAGTCGCCGGGGCGCACCTGCTCTCCGGGGCGAACATGAAGCCCTCGGCGATGGAAGAGCTGTTCCCCGACCTGCCGAAGGAGGAGTGGCCGGTCTACCAGGAGGTCACCAAGGACGCGGTCTACCTGCTGACCAAGAAAGCGGCGCTGCCCCTGGTGCCGATGCCGCCGAACTTCAAAAACCACGGCAACTACGTCACCTCGGTCTCGAAACTGGGCCGCTTCCTCGCCGACAAAGCCGAAGAAGCCGGCGCCTACATCCTCAGCGAAACGGCCGCGACCAAACTGCTGGTCGAGGACCGGATCGTCAAGGGCGTCCGCTCCGGCGACCGCGGCCGCGGCAAGGAGGGCGAAGAGCTCGCCAACTTCGAGCCCGGCTCGGACGTCACCGCCAAAGCCACGGTCCTCGCCGAGGGCACCGTCGGCCACCTGACCTACGCCGCCTACGACTACTTCGACCTCCACGGCGCCGACCCGATGCGCTGGGAGCTCGGGGTCAAAGAGGTCTGGGAGGTGAAGGAGCCGCTCGACCGGGTCATCCACACGATGGGCTGGCCGCTGCGCAAATCGCCGAAATACAACGAGTTCGGCGGCAGCTTTATCTACCCGATGGGCGAGGACAAGATCTGCATCGGCCTCGTCGCCGGCCTCGACTACACCGACGCCACCTTCAGCGTCCACGACGCGCTGCAGCTGATGAAGACGCACCCCTTCATCAAGAAGCTGATCGAGGGCGGCAAGCGGGTCGCCTGGGGCGCGAAGACGATCCCCTCCGGCGGTTACTTCTCGATGCCGAAGCGCCTCGCGGTGCCGGGCATGATGATCGCCGGCGACGCCGCCAGCATGGTCAACATCCCGACCCTGAAGGGCGTCCACTACGCGATGCACGCCGGGATCTACGCGGCGGAAACGATCGTCGAGTCGCTCAAGCAGGACATCGACTCGGTCAACTTCGAGGCCTACGACGAGAAGGTCCGCAACTCGCTGATCGAGAAGGAGATCAAACAGTCGCGCAACATGCGCCAGCCGTTCAGCAAGGGCTTTTTCATGGGCGGCGCCATCGCCTCGGCGATGACGATCACCAAAGGCGCCTTCCCGGGCGGCCACTGGAGCCAGGAGCACGACTCCGAGATCGAGATGGAGCTCGGCAAGGCGGGGGACACCTACCC
>JALZHV010000185.1 GCA_030860625.1 Actinomycetota bacterium | reverse complement strand
GGTCATGGCCCCCAGCCCCGAGTACTTCCCCGGCGGCTCCTGGGAGCGGCCCTGGGTGGCGGGCACCGACGGCGAGGAGCTGACCATCGACTACCAGGCCGGCGGCGCCTACGCGACCGTCGAGGGCGAGGGTGAGCTCCAAGTCGAGGTCGACGGCAAGCAGAGCACGATTCCGGCCGGCCCGACCCCCGGCCTCCGCACCCTCGCCGAGCATCCTACCCACAAGGCCCTCAACCTTGTGCTCCGCCCCACCCCGGGCGTCAAGGTCTGGTCGCTCAGCTTCGCCGCCGGCGTGCCTTAACCTCAGCGCGTCCAGTCGCCCACGAGGAGGAAACGTGATCACCAAGACCGACTTCATCGGCGTGCCGTCCACCGACGCGGACCGCTCCCGCGCCTTCTACGTCGACACCCTTGGGCTGCGGCCCGACGAGCACGGCAAATACGAGTTCTGGGTCGGCGACACCTGCTTTGCGATCTGGGAACCGGCCAGCCTCGGGATGGAGTTCGCGCCGCAGAAAAACGCGCACCCGGCGCTGCACGTCGACGACATCGACGCGGCCCGCAAGGAGCTGGAAGCCAAGGGCGTCGAGTTCGCCGGCGAGACCTTCGACACCGGCGTCTGCCGCATGGCGCTCTTCACCGACCCCGACGGCAACGACCTGATGCTGCACCACCGCTACGCGCCGTACGAGGACTGATCAAGGCGCGCGGCGCTCAAGCGCCGACGCGGAAGAAGGCGACGGCGCGCTTGCCGGGCCGGCGCGCGAAGTCGAGGCTCTTGACGAAGCGGTACCGGCCCGGCGAAGCGTCGGCGGGCACCCGGTAGGGCATGCATTCCCCCGTCAGGCCGCTGCCCATGTAGATCAGCGGGAGCGGCCAAGCGTCGATCCCCAGGTCCTGCCCCACCCAGCGACCGCCTTCGAACCTCTGCACCGCATAGGGGACGCCGAATTCGACCCAGCTGGTGCCCCGGTTCTCGACCCTGGCGAAGACCCTCTGGCCCGGCCGGACGTGGCGTCGGTTGACGGCGAGGCCCGCGTGGTAGGTCGGCTTCACCACCCGCAGGTACTCGGAGTAGCTGCCGAGTACCTCGCCCGAGCCCTGGTCCCTGAACTCGATGTCGTAGCGGTAGAGGCCGAAGCGGCCGGGCGTATCCAGCCAGAAGTCGAGCTCGCCGATTTCCCTGACGACCCCCAGGAGCTGCTCTTCCGAGGAGACCTGTCGCAAGACCCGGCCGCGGCGGTCGATCCGCGAGAGGGACGTGCCGACACTCCAATCGAGCCGCACCTGCTCGCGCCGGCCGTAGGTCTCGTCGAAGAAGCGGTAGCCGAAGCCCCCGCCCTTGCCGACGATGACGCGGCTGAACGCCGACTGGTAGATCGACATGTTGCGCGGGCCGAACGGGAGGTCCTCCTCCAAGGGCGCGTGGCGCACCGGCGGCAACCGGTCGAGCGGCGCCTCGTAGTCGTGGACTCGGGTTCCCTTGCAGAACGGGCGGTCGAAGGTTTCGTGTTCCGCTTGGGCGGCCCCCGCGCCTGCGCCGCAAAGCAGAAGCGACAGGCAGCCTGCGATGAAAAATGAGCGGCGCATCTCGATAGGACTACGCCGTAGCCGGGCGGGCATCACAGGGATCGAGGCTGCGAGTCTCAGGCCCGCGCGGCGACCTCTTCGCGGATCTCCTTCGGGAGCATGAAGCGGACGTCCTCGTGGACGGTGCGCAGCTCGGAGACGTCGTCGGCGCCGCGCTCGCGGAAGAAGGCGACGAGGCTCTCGACCAGCTCCTCGGGGGCGGAGGCACCGGAGGTGATGCCGACGGTCTCGACGCCCTCCAGCCACTCCTCCTGGACCTGGGTGTGGTTGTCGATCAGGTAGGAGGCGGCGCCGTGTTCGCGCGCGACCTCGACCAGGCGGTTGGAGTTGGAGGAGTTGGTCGAGCCGATCACGAGGACGAGGTCGCACTCGCGGGCCAGCTGCTTGACGGCGATCTGGCGGTTGGTGGTCGCGTAACAGATGTCGTCTGACTTGCTGCTGACGATGCCGGGGAACTTGGCGCGCAGGGCGGCGATCACCTCGGCGGTCTCGTCGACCGAGAGCGTCGTCTGGGTGATGAAGGCGACTTTGTTCGGGTCCGGGACCTCGAGCGTCTCGACTTCGTCGGCGGTTTCGATCAGGACGATGCTCTCGGGCGCCTCGCCGGTCGTCCCTTCGACCTCCTCGTGGCCCTCGTGACCGATCATGATGATCGTGTAGCCCTGGGCGGCGAAGCGGCGGGCGGAGACGTGGACCTTGGTCACCAGCGGGCAGGTCGCGTCGATCGTCTGCAGGTTGCGGGCGGCGGCGTTCTCGTGCACCGCCGGGGCGACCCCGTGGGCGGAGAAGACGACGATCGCGCCCTCCGGCACCTCGTTCTCCTCCTCGACGAAGATCGCGCCGCGCTTGGCCAGCTCTTCGACGACGTGTTTGTTGTGGACGATCTCCTTGCGCACGTAGACCGGCGCGCCGTGGAGCTCGAGCGCGCGCTCGACCGTCTGCACGGCGCGGTCGACGCCGGCGCAGTAGCCGCGGGGCGCGGCGAGGAGCACCCGCTTGGGGGCGGTGGCGGTGGCTGCCATATATGCAGAGTAGCGGTGGCGGACTTGCGGCCGTCGCGGCGAGATTGCCCCGAAACTGCGGCCTAAGTAGCCTTGCTGGATGGCCACCTCCGGACGCCACCTCGACCGCCTCACCGCCGTCGACGCCTCGTTCCTGACGAACGAGAGCTCCAGCAGCCACATGCACATCGGCGCGATCCTCGTCTTCGAGGGCCCGCCGCCCCGCTACGTGGACCTGGTCGAGCACGTGCGCCGTCGCCTGCCGCTGGTCCCGCGCTTTCGCCAGAAGCTGGTGGTGCCGCCGCTCGAGGCCGGCCGGCCGCTCTGGGCCGACGACGTCAACTTCAACCTGACCTACCACATCCGCCACACCGCGCTGCCCGATCCCGGCGGCGAGGAGCAGCTGAAAAAACTCGCCGGGCGGATCTTCTCCCAGCAGCTCGACCGCTCGAAGCCGCTCTGGGAGATGTGGCTGGCGCAGAACCTCGAAAACGACCGCTTCGCGATCCTCACCAAGACCCACCACGCGATGGTCGACGGGGTCAGCGGCGTCGACATCGGCACCGTCCTCTTCGACATCGAGCGCGACGCCAAGCCGCTCGAGCTCGAGGACGACTGGGTGCCGCAGCCCGAACCGGGCACGACCGAGCTGGTCGCCCGCGGCGTCGCCGACGCGGTCGCCACCCCGATCAAGATCGCCGAGCGCGCGGTCGACGTCGTCCGCAACCCGGAGCTGACCACCCGTAAGGCGGTCGAGGCGCTGGAAGGACTGGGGGAGATCGTCAGCGCCTTCGCCGACCCCGCCCCGGACGTGCCGCTGAACGAGGAGATCGGGCCGCACCGCCGCTACGTCTGGTCGCGCTCGGAGCTGGAGAACTTCAAACGGATCAAGGACACCTTCGGCGGCACCGTCAACGACGTCGTCCTCGCGGTGATCACCGGCGCCCTGCGGACCTGGCTGCACCGCCGCCACGTCCGCACCGAGGGGCTGGAGCTGCGGGCGCTGGTGCCGGTCTCGATCCGCGCCGAGGACGAGCGCGGCAACCTCGGCAACCGGATCGCACTGATGCGCGGGCCGCTGCCCGTCTACATCGAGGACCCGGTGCGGCGGCTGCGCACGATCAGCGACGCGATGATGGGGCTGAAGCGCTCCAAGCAGGCGCTGGGGGCGGAAGTGATCTCCCGCTTCAACGACTTCGCGCCGCCGACCCTGCTCGCCCAGGCCTCGCGGATGAACTTCTCGACCCGCCTCTTCAACATGATCGTCACCAACGTGCCGGGGCCGCAGCTGCCGCTCTACGTGCTCGGGCGCGAGCTGGAAGAGGTCTTCCCGGTCGCCTTCCTGCCGCAGAACCACGCGCTGGCGGTGGCGATCATGAGCTACAACGGCAAAGTCGGGTTCGGGCTGCTGGCCGACTACGACTGCATGGAGGACATCGAAGTCATCAGCAACGGGATCAACGAGTCCCTGGCCGAGCTCGAGGCGGCGGCGGGCAAAGCAGTCAAAGCGGCGTAACCGGCTTTTCGCCGGGTAGCGGGAGGAGCAAGATGCCTCTTCTTCTAGTCATCCTCTTCATCGTCGTCCCGATCGCGGAGCTCTACGTGATCATCCAGGTGGGGCAGGCGATCGGCGTCCTGCCGACGCTGATCCTGCTGCTGGCCGACGCGCTGCTCGGCTCGTGGCTGCTGAAACGCGAGGGGCGGGGCGCCTGGCGGCGGTTCAACGAGGCGCTGGCGGCGCGGCGCTTTCCCGGCAAAGAGGTGGCCGACGGGGTGCTGATCGTGATCGGCGGCACGCTGCTGCTCACCCCGGGGTTCCTCACCGACATCTTCGGTCTCTTCCTGCTGATCCCCCCGACG
>JALZHV010000184.1 GCA_030860625.1 Actinomycetota bacterium | reverse complement strand
CCCCCCCACCTTCCTCACCCCGAACTCGGAGACCATTGCCGGCGGCGGCAACGTGAAGCCACGCAAGCAGAGGCGGTGCAAGAAGAACAAAGGGCAGAAAAAGCCTAGGCGCTGCGCCAAAAAGAGAATCAGGCGAGCTCAGGGCCTTATCTCCATGACGGGGCCAGGCGTGGTCCAGGGCGTTGAGCGGCCGGTAGCGCAGCAGCTCGAGTTGGACATAGAGGACGAGGCCCTCGGGCGGACGCAGCCCCACGCAGCCCTGGGCCCTTTCGAGGAATTCGGGATTGAAAAAGTAGAAGCGCAAGTCTCGGGCACCGGGGCGGCAGAGCATTCTGACTTCGCCACCTACATCGGCCTCAACCACACCGTCAACGGATCTGGCATTCCCGAATCGAATGCGCGGGCCGAAGAGGTGTCGATCTCCCTGCCGCCGGGCCTACTCGGCAACCCGAACGCGATCCCTCGCTGCAAAACCGGCCAATTGGTCGCCTACGGCAACTGCCCGATCGACTCGCAGGTCGGCATCACGAGGGTCCGGGTGATCCTCTTGGGGGATGAACTGACGCTGCCGGTCTACAACCTCGAGCCGCCGCACCCCGACAAAGAAATCGCCCGCTTCGGCTTCTTCGTGCTCGGCTACGCCGTCTTCATCGAGGTCAAGGTGCGGACCGCGAGCGACTACGGCGTCACCGCCACTGTCCAAAGCGTTCCGGGTCTGTCGGCGCTGCTGAGGGCGAGGACGACGCTGTGGGGAAACCCGGCCGACCCGAGCCACGATAAACAGCGGCTGACCAGCCTGGAAGGGGTGCGCTGTGAAAAAGGCACCGCCTGCGAAGCCCCCGAAGGCAAACGCTCCAGCGGCCTCGATCCCGACACCGTCTTCCTCACCAACCCCTCGGCCTGCCAGGCCCAGGAGGTCGGCTTCGCGGTCAAGAGCTACCAGCTCCCCGGCCAGGTCTTCTCCGCCACCGCGCCCTTGGCCCCGATCACCGACTGCACCGGCCTCCCCTTCGACCCGAGCTTCCAGGCCACCCCGACCAATCCGGTGGCCGGCGCCCCCACCGGCCTGAGGACCACCCTCGCCATCCCCCAGGTCGAAGAAGCCGGCACCAAGTCCACCTCGACCATGCGCGAGGCCCGCGTCACCCTCCCCGAGGGGATGACGATCGCCGCCGGCGCCGCCGACGGCCTCGCCGCCTGCTCGGACGCACAGGTCGGCTACAAACAGGAAGTCGACGCCGCCTGCCCCGACGCCTCAAAGCTCGGAACGGCGACGATCACCTCCCCGTCTCTGCCCTTCCCCCTGCAGGGCGCCCTCTACCAACGGACCCCCGAGCCCGGCCGCCTCTTCGGCCTCTGGCTCGTCACCGACGAGCTCGGCCTCCACGTCAAGCTCCCCGGAGAGATCAAGCCCGACCCGGCGACGGGCCAGCTGACCGCCGTCTTCACCGATCTGCCGCAGGTCCCCGTCTCTGAGATCGCCCTGAACGTCTGGGGCGGCCCCAGAGCTCCCCTGAAGAACCCCGAGGCCTGCGGCAGCTATCTCACGAGCTACACCTTCACCCCCCACTCAAACGACCCCCCGGTCTCCGGCCAGAGCCAGACGACGATCGACCAGGGCTGCAATACCGGCGGCTTCTCCCCCAAGCTCAGTGCCGGCGCCACCAACCCGGTCGCCGGCGCCCACAGCCCCTTCGTCCTCGACATCACCCGCCCCGACGGTGACCAGAACCTCGGCGCCCTCGAGGTGAGGTTGCCCGAGGGCGAGCTCGCAAAGCTCGCCGGCGTTCCACTCTGCCCCGACGCCCAGGCCGCCACCGGCGCCTGCCCCGCCGACTCCAGGATCGGCCACCTCACCGCCGCGGTCGGCCCCGGCCCCCAGCCCCTCTGGCTGCCCCAGCCCGGCAAGTCGCCGACGGCGGTCTACCTGGGCGGCCCTTATAAAGGCGCTCCCTTCTCGGTCGTCACCGTGGTCCCCGCCCAGGCCGGCCCCTTCGACCTCGGAAACGTGGTGGTGCGCTCCGCCCTGGACGTCGACCCGGTCACCGCCCAGGCGATCGTCCGCACCGACCCCCTGCCCCAGTTCATCGAGGGCGTCGCGGCGATCTACCGCAGGGTGCACGTGGTGATCGACCGCCCCGGCTTCTCCCTGAACCCGACGGACTGCTCGGAGATGGCGGTCACCTCGAAGATCACCTCGGTCGGCGGGGCGGTGGCAACGCCATCCGCTCGCTTCCAGGTCGACGGCTGCAGGGCGCTGAAGTTCGCGCCCAGGCTCTCCCTCCGCCTCAAGGGCGGGACCAGGCGCGGGCAATATCCTGCCCTCACCGCGACGCTGAAGGCCCGCAAAGGCGACGCCAACATCGGCCGCGCCTCGGTCAACCTGCCGCACTCGGCCTTCCTCGCCCAAGAGCACATCGAGACGATCTGCACCCGCGTGCAGTTCGCCGCCGACGCCTGCCCCAAGCGCTCGGTCTACGGCAAGGCGAAAGCCTGGACGCCGCTCCTCGACAAGCCGCTCGAGGGCCCCGTCTACATGCGCTCGTCGAACAACCCCCTGCCCGACCTGGTGGTGGTGCTGAAAGGCCAGATCGAGGTCGAGCTCGCCGGGCGGATCGACTCCAAGAACGGCGGCATCCGCGCCACCTTCGACCGCGTCCCCGACGCGCCGATCACCAAGTTCGTGATGCGGATGAAGGGCGGGGAGAAGGGCCTTCTCGTCAACTCCGAAAACACCTGCGGCCGCCACCGGGCCACCGTGAAGATGCGGGGCCAGAACGGGCGGCTTGCCAACTCGCGGCCGCTGCTGGTGGCCGCGGGCTGCGGAGGCGAGAGTAAACGCAAATGAGACTTAGGGAGAGCAAGTCATGACTTACAGATACCTGCCCCTGGCAGTACTGCTGGCGGCTTTATTCGCGCTAAGCGCCGCTATAGCCGGCTGTGGAGATAGCGACTCGGCTGAGGCGAGCCTGACGAAGAAGCAGTTCATCGAGCAGGCAGAGAAGATCTGCAAGCAGGCTGAAAACGAACAGGTAAAAAAAATCAACGAATACATTCAGCTGCAAAAACGCTCAAAGGTCAAAGAAAAGGAATTTGCCGAAGTCGCAGGGCTTCAGCCTCTTGAAAAGGAGATCACCCGGATCAAGGAGTTGGGAGTTCCTGCGGGTGACGAAAAGAGCGTCAGTGCCTTCATTCGCGCGTTCGAATCCTCCCTTGACAAAGCTAGGAGCAATCCGAAGGTCCTCCTCGAGTGGAAGACGAATCCCTTCGAGGAGACTAATGAATTGGCGAAGGAGTACGGCCTTGAAGCTTGCGGCAATGCTCCGTGAGATGAACGAAGCATAAAGCGTACTTATCAACACACTCATCAGGGAGGGTCGAATGTTGTCTCGAATGCACGAGAGGCTTGGCACGGCTGGCTTGATAGTCGCGGTCGTGGCACTCGTAGCCGCACTTGCGGGAACTGCCTTTGCTGCGGCTGATCGCCTCAGTAAGCAGGAGAAAAAGGAAGTCAAGAAGATCGCCAAAAGCCTCGTCGGCCAAGGCCCAACTGGACCAGTGGGACCGAGCGGATTGCCAGGCTCGAAAGGCGACCCCGGCGTTAAGGGAAATGACGGCGCAACGGGGCCTGCGGGACCTGAGGGCGCGACCGGGCCCGCGGGTGCGACTGGCCCGACCGAAACCAAACTCCCCCATGGGGAGAGCCTAAAGGGCCTGTGGCAGTTCCAAGTGAACGATTCCTCGCTGGGGCTAGTAACGGTCAGCTTCCCGCTGCGCGTCGAACCGGTTCCCAAATTCCACTGGATCAGCACCAGCGAATCAGGGACTCCGGGGGCAGTAGAAGGGTGCCCGGGTACCGCACAGGAACCGAAAGCCGATCCAGGTCACTTCTGCCTGTACGGGCAGCTCATCATCAATGCAGCAGCCTTTCCGAACTCTTCCGCCAATACGGATAGGACGGCGGGTTGGCGAGGAGAATGGACGACCAATGAAACCGAAGAAGCTTTTGCCTATGGGAGCTGGGCAGTAACTGCCGCCTGTCCGCCGCCCACCGAAGAAGAAGAAGAAAACGAAGAAGAACCCGAATGCTGATCGCGCCTAGGTGAGGATCTGTCCCGGGAGGTTGAGCCTCCCGGGACTTCGATCCCTTACCCGCTCTGGGGGGAGCAGGTGCTAGAAGACCCCCGCCGGGTAGAACCCGGGCGTGCCCTCCAAGGCAAAGAAAGCTCTCGAGGAGTACGAGCGGAAGCGGGACTTTGAGTCCACCTCTGAGCCGGCGCCGAAGAAGCGGGGCGGCAAGGGGAGAGAGAAGGCCAAAGCGGCCCCGCGGTTCGTCGTCCAGGAACACAAAGCCCGCCGCCTGCACTGGGACCTGCGGCTGGAGCATGAGGGGGTCGCCGCCTCCTGGGCGATTCCGAACGGGATCCCGGAGACGCCGGAGGAGAATCGCAAGGCGGTGCATACGGA
>JALZHV010000183.1 GCA_030860625.1 Actinomycetota bacterium | reverse complement strand
GCCGCCGGGGACGCAGGCGACCGCCGTCGACGGCAGCGCCGTCGACCTGGTGGCGCCGGGGCAGCGGGCGGTGGTCGCGCGCGGCGGGCGCGGCGGCCACGGGAACAGGCGCTTCGCGAACTCGGTCCGGCAGGCGCCGCGGTTCGCCGAGAAAGGCAGCGCCGGAGAAGCGGACTGGATCGAGCTGCGGCTGAAGCTGCTCGCCGACGTCGGGCTGGTCGGGCTGCCGAACGCGGGCAAGTCCTCGCTGCTGGGGCGGCTGACGCGGGCGGCGCCGAAGGTCGCCGACTACCCGTTCACCACGCTCTCGCCGGTCCTGGGGACGATCGAAGGGGAGGACCGCCAGGCGGTCGTCGCCGACATCCCCGGCCTGATCGAAGGGGCGGCGGAAGGCGCCGGCCTCGGCCACGAGTTCCTCGCCCACGTCGAGCGCTGCTCGATGCTGGTCCACCTCGTCGACGTCGCCCCGGCCGAAAGCGACCCGGTCGCCGACTACGAGACCGTGCGGGGCGAGCTGGCGGCGCACGGGGCGGGGCTGGAGCGGCTGCCCGAGCTGGTCGTCTTGAGCAAACGCGACCTGCTGCCGCCCGAGCGGGTCGAAGCGGCGGTGGCGGAGTGGGAGGAGGGGCTGAGCGGCGAGACGCTGGGCGTCCTCGCCGTCTCCTCGGCCACCGGCGAGGGACTGGACGAGCTGCGCCGGCGGATCCTCGCCGAGCTGCCCGAGCTGGTCCCGGTCGCCGCCGGGCCGGCGACCGCCGGTGGCGAGGAGTTCGAGGCCGAGCACCGCGTCTACCGCCCTGCCGGCGAGGGCGGCTACTGGGTCGAGCGGGAGGACGACGGCGGCTTCCGCATCCTCGGCCGCGGCGTCGAAATGCTCTTCGAACGCCACGACACCAAAAACGAGGAGGCCCTCGCCTACCTCGAGCAGCGGCTGAAGGAGATGGGGGTGCTCGCTGCCCTCGACCGGGCCGGCTTCAAGGCCGGCGACGACGTCCGCATCGGCGAGCTCGAGTTCGAGCTACACGTGTAGGTAGGGCGCCAGCCCCTCGCGCAGCCAGGCCGGGATCTCGGTCTTCTCCCAGCGCTCCGCGTCGACCACCACGTGGCGCATCCGCCCCTCGACCAGCAACTCCTCCTCGCGGTGCAGCCAGAGGCGGCTGCTCATGCTGGTGGTGCCGAGGCTCTCGATCGCGAGGCCGAGCGTGACGAGGTCGTCGAAGCGGGCGGGGGCCCTGAACTGCACGTTCACCTCCGCCACGACCATGTCGAGGCCGCGCTCCTCCATCACCGCGTAGGAGCCGAACGCCTCGCGCCAGAGCTCGGTGAAGCCGTGGTCGAAGTAGGCGACGTAGTTGGCGTTGAAGACGATGCCCTGCGGGTCGCACTCGCCGTAGCGGATGCGGAAGCTGTGGCTGAACCGGTTGCCCACGGGTGGAGCCTAAGCGGCCGCCGTCTCGGCTACGTTGCTCGCCATGACCCTGGTCGTCAAGCTCGGCTCCTCGATCGTCGCCGCCGACGACGGCGAGCTGCGCACCGACGTGCTCGATTCGGTCTGCGAGCAGGTCAGCCAACTGGAGCAGGGGGGCGAGCGGGTGGTGATGGTCACCTCCGGCGCGATCGCCCGCGGCATGCGGCTGATGGGGCTGCCGAGGCGGCCGCGGGAGATCGACGAGCTGCAGGCCGCCTCCGCGGTCGGTCAGGGGGACCTCTTCCGCGCCTACGAGAGCCGCCTCGCCCGCGGCGGCACCCGCGCCGCCCAAGTGCTGCTGACCGCCGCCGACATCGCCGCCCGCACCAACTACCTCAACGCCCGCCAGACCCTGCGGCGGCTGATCGCCTGGGGAGTGGTGCCGGTCGTCAACGAGAACGACACCACCGCGACCGACGAGATCACCTTCGGCGACAACGACTTCCTCGCCGCCCAGGTGGCACTGCTGCTCGAAGCGCGGTTGCTGGTGCTGCTGACGAACGTCGACGGCCTCTTCGCTCGCGACCCGGATCTCGACCCGAAGCCGGAGTTGATCACCGAGGTAACTCACTTCTCCGAACTCGAAGGATTGACGATCGGAGATCGCACTTCCGCCTTCGGCTCCGGCGGCATGCACAGCAAGGTCGCGGCGGCGGAGATGGCGAGTGAGGCGGGGATACCGGTGACGATCTGCAACGGGACGAAGGCGGGAACGCTGCTCCGTGCGGCGGCAGGCGACGCGGGTGGCACGCACTTCCTCGCTCAGGAGGGAAGAGAGTCTCGGTTCAAGCTCTGGCTGAAATATGCGAAGCCGATCCGTGGCAAGGTCGAGGTCGATGACGGCGCTGCCCGTGTCTTGCGCGAGAGCGGCTCCAGTCTGTTGCCGGTAGGCGTCTCCGACTTGCATGGGCCGTTCGAGGCCGGCGACGCCGTTTCCGTGGTTGGGAGCGAAGGGGAGATCGGCAAGGGCATCAGTGACTACTCCTCGCGTGAGTTGAGTCGTGTCAAGGGGATGAAAACCCAACAGGTTCGCGAGTTGCTCCCGCACGCCCCGGCCGAGGTCATCCACCGCGACCGGTTCGTCCTCTTCTAGCCCCCAGCTACCCTTAGCCGATGGCCGTGACCACGACCACCGTCGCCGAGAGCTGCGCCGCCGCGAAGCGGGCCGCCCGCGCGCTTGCCACCGCTTCGACCGAGACCAAGAACGCCGCCCTGGAGGCGACGGCGCGGTTGCTCGAGGAGCGGGCCGAGCAGGTGCTCGAGGCCAACGCCGGCGACCTCGCCGACGAGCGCGCCGCCAGGCTGACCGAGGCGCTGCGCGACCGGCTGCGGCTGACCCCCGAGCGGGTCGCGGGGATGGCCGAGGGCGTGCGGGTCGTCGCCGCGCTCGACGACCCGGTCGGCGTGGAGCTGGAACGGAAAACGCTCGGCAACGGCATCGACCTGCGCAAGGTGCGGGTGCCGCTCGGGGTCGTCGCCGTCGTCTACGAGGCGCGGCCGAACGTGACGATCGACTGCGCGGCGCTGACGATCAAGAGCGGCAACGCGATCGTGCTGCGCGGCTCGAGCTACGCCGAGCGCTCCAACGCGGCGCTGGCGGCGATCGTCCGCGAGGCGCTGGCCGAGGCCGGGCTGCCCGAGGACGCGGTGGTCTCGGTCGGCGGCGGCGACCGCGAAGAGCTGGCTGAGCTTGCCACCCAGGAAGGGCTCGTCGACCTCCTGATCCCGCGCGGGGGGGAGGGCCTCAAGGCCGCGATCAAGGCGGTGGCGACGGTGCCGGTGATGTACGCGGCGGCTGGCAACTGCCACGTCTACGTCCACGCCGACGCCGACCCGGAGATGGCGCGGCGGATCGCCGTCAACGCGAAGACGCAGCGGCCGGGCGTCTGCAACGCCGCCGAGACCCTGCTGATCGACGCCGCGATCGCCGAGCGCTTCGCCCCCGCCGTCCTCTCCGACCTCGCCGAGGCCGGCGTCGAGCTGGTCGGCGACGAGCGCGCCCGCGCCGCCGCCGGCGAGGTCGAGATCGGCGAGGCCACCGCGGAGGACTGGGACAGCGAGTACCTGGGCCTGAAGATGGCGGTTGCCGTCGTCGACTCGGTCGAGGAGGCGATCGAGCACGTCAACCGCCACGGCACCGGCCACTCCGAGGCGATCGTCACTTCGAACGAGGAGGCCGCCGAGGAGTTCACCAGCGGCGTCGATGCCGCCGCCGTCTACGTCAACGCTTCGACCCGCTTCACCGACGGCTTCGAGTACGGGATGGGCGCCGAGATCGGCAACTCGACCCAGAAGCTGCACGCCCGCGGCCCGATCGGGATGCGCGAGCTGACCACCTTCAAGTACGTGGCACGCGGCGACGGCCAGGTGCGTGAGTAGCCGCGGCGCCGCGATCGGCGTGCTGGGGTCGGCCTTCAACCCTCCGCACCTCGGTCACCTTGCGCTCGCCCAGGAGGCGGCCTGGCAGCTCGGCCTCGACGAGGTGATCCTGGTGCCGACCGGCCACGCTCCCCACAAGCTGATCGCCGACGACCCGGGCCGGGAGGCGCGGATGGAGATGACGCGGCTGGCGGCGGCCGGCGACCCGCGCTTCTCGGTCTCCTCGCTGGAGGTCGACCGGGAGGGACCGTCCTACACGTATGAGACCTTGGAGGCACTTGCTGAGGAACGCGGCGAAACGGAATTGGTGTTCGTGATGGGGGCGGACGCTGCCGTCGCGCTCGAGAGCTGGCGCAACCCCGGGCGCGTGGTCGAGCTGGCGAGCCTTGCGGTGGCGCGGCGGGCCGGCGTCGCCGATGCCGAGGTCGCGGCGGTGATGCGCAGCCTCGGCTGCGAAGATCGGGCGACGATGCTGGAGATGCCGCAATTCGGAGTCTCGTCCTCGGCGGTGCGCGAGCGCGCCAGGCAGGGCCGGCCGCTGCGCTACCTGGTGCCCGAACCCGTGGCCGAGCTGATCGAAGAGAGGGGGATCTACCGGTGAGCCAAGCCCAGTCCGAGCAGCTGGCGCGGCGCCTGGCGACGATCGCCGACGCGAAAAAAGCCGAGGACGTGGTCGTCCTCGACA
>JALZHV010000007.1 GCA_030860625.1 Actinomycetota bacterium | reverse complement strand
GCGCAAACCCCCGCGCGAGCCGCGCAAACGGCGGCGTCGGGGGGGCGGCGGCGAGACCGGGAAGCGGATCCTGGTGGCGCTGCCGTGGATCGCCTTCGCGATCGCGATCACGGTCGCGGGAGGGGCCGTCTTCGCGGCGGCGATGGTCGGCCTCGGCGTGATCGCCCTGCGCGAGTTCGCCTCGATGGCCTCCCGCTACCGGCCGCTGCTGCTCCCCGCCTACGTCGCGGTGGCGGGGTTGATCGTCGCCGCCTACCTCGGCACCGCCTTCAACGTCCTCTACGTCCTCGCCGCTGCCTTCCCGCTGCTCTTCGCCTTCGCCGCCGACGCCAAGCACCGCGACGGGGCGACGGTCTCGATGGGGGTGACGCTGCTGGGGGTCCTCTGGATCGGGGTCCCACTCGCCCACGCCGTCTTCCTCCGCGAGCTGCCCCTGCACGGCGCCGGCCTGCTGATCGACGTCCTCGTCGGCACCTTCGTCGCCGACACCGCCGCCTACGCGACCGGCCGCATGTTCGGCAGCCACAAGATCGCCCCCAACCTCTCGCCGAACAAGACGATCGAGGGGCTCGTCGGCGGCTTCGTGATCGGCACGATGGGCTTCTGGTTCGCCGGCCTCTACCAGGACTGGCTCTCCGGCGTGGACGCCCTCCTCATCGGAGCCGCCGTCGCCGCCGTCGCCCCCCTCGGCGACCTCTTCGAGTCGATGCTGAAGCGCGACCTCGGCACCAAGGACACCGGCACCCTCTTCGGCCCCCACGGCGGCCTCCTCGACCGCCTCGACGCCGCCCTCTTCACGATCGTCGTCGGTTACTACCTCTCGGTCGCGCTGGTCTACTAGCTAGCGGCGAATTCCCGTCAATCTCACGTGCAATGCTCTGCCGATGGCATGGACGCAGGCGATTTTCTACCGCGACAAGAGCGGCCGCGAACCTGTCAATGAGTTCATCGAGGATCTTCCCGCCAAGCGCGCAGTGAAGATCGATGAGTTCGTCGATGAATACCTGAACGGCCGACCGGTGGGTGCGCCGCCCCCGGAGTATCCGATCAGTTCCCAGATCGAGGGTGAAATGCGCGAGCTGAGGGTGCGTTTCGGGAATACCCGCTACCGGATCCTCTACCAGCGGTCCGGCAACTTGATCGTCCTCCTGCACGCCTTCGAAAAGAACACGGGACCGGTGCCCGCTGGCGACAAGGAAGTCGCGAAGCGACGCATGCAGGACTTCAAGCAGCGGATGGACGCTGAGCCCCGGGTTCCTCCACGGGCGGGGGGAGGGATGCCCCTCCTATCCGCCGATGAGGGTTTGACTGGATTTATCTATATGGATAAAGTCCAAAGCATGAGCAAAGATGAAAAGGGCAGCCTCAATCCCAAAGGCAAACCTGCCGCTGCCGCAGCGCATGGGCGTGGCCAGCGCAGCGAGGCATATCGCGAGGCTCGTGACGAGTACGCGGCGATCCGGGAGCTTCGGAAGCGAAACTGGATAGCGGCGCACATTCGCGAGCGGCGTTATGAGCTTGACCTGACTCAGAAAGAGGTGGCCGAGCAAGCCGGGACCTCTCATTCCTTCATCTCGAAAGTCGAGGGTGGCGATCACATCCCGACGATTCCTGTTTTGAAGCGGATCCTGGCTGTGCTCGACGAGGAGCTGCTGATCGGGTTTGAGAGGCAGGTCCCAGACGAGGAGCCCGAGCGCGAGGTCGCGCCGGCGCCGGAACTGGCCGCCGCCTGACGAGCCCATACCCTCTCTGCGGATGCTGAAGAACGACGACTGGCGCCTGCAGATCGACTTCGTCGCCGAGAACGCTGTCGACGCGCTGCAGGACCGGCTCGACGCGGAGGAGTTGGAGCACGACCTCAGCGAGGCCTTCCAGGACCGGGTGATCGTCTCGCGCAACGACACCTGCCTCTTCCTCTACGCCGGCGACCGCGAGCAGGCCGAACGGGCTCAGACGCTGGTCGAGAAGCTGGCGCGGGAGGACGAAGAGGAGATCGAAATCGACTTCAGGCGCTGGCACCCGCTCTCCGAGCTCTGGGAGCCGGCGGACAAGCCGATGCCCGACGAGCCCGACGAGGAACGGGCCGAGCGCCAGATCGCGATCGAGCGGGAGCTGAAGGAAACCGAAGAACGCGGCGGCCACCCTCTCTTCGAGGTGCGGATCGACCTCTCCTCGCGCGAGGAGGCGGAGCGCTTCGCCGACCACCTGCGGGCAGAGGGACTCCCGGTCGTCCACCGCTGGAAGTTCCTCCTCGTCGGCGCCATCGACGAGGACCACGCCCGCGAACTGGCCGACCGGATCCGCGCCGAGGCGCCGGCCGGCAGCCAAGTGGTGGCCCAGGGAACCCTGCAGTCGACCTACGCCAAGATCTGCCAGCCGTTCGCTTTCCTGGGCGGCCTCCTCGGCCCCTGACGCCTCTCCGTATCCTCTGAGGCGAATGAAGAAGGTCCTCATACTCGGCTCGACCGGGTCCATCGGAACGCAGGCGCTCGACGTGATCGGGCGCTCGGACGAGCTGCAGACGGTGGGGTTGGCGGCCGGCTCGGGCTGGGAGACGGTGGTGGGCCAGGCGCGGGAGCACAGCGTTTCGACGATTGCCTTGGCTGACGAGGAGGCTGCTGAGCGGGCTCGGGGCAGCTTCAGCGGACGGGTTCTCGTCGGCGAGGAGGGAGTGCGCGAGCTGATCGCTTCCTCCGGTGCGGATTTGGTCCTCAACGGGATCGTCGGCGCGGCCGGGCTGGGCTCCACGGTCGTCGCTCTCAGCGAGGGGATCGACGTGGCGCTCGCCAACAAGGAGAGCCTCGTGCTCGGCGGCGAGCTGGTGATGGCGCTGGCCGAGGCGACGGGGGCGCGGCTCTTGCCGGTCGACTCCGAGCACTCGGCGCTCTACCAGCTGATTGGTGGGGAGGCGCCGGGGACCGTTTCCCGGCTCGTCCTCACCGCCTCCGGCGGGCCCTTCCGCGGCCGCGAGGACCTCTCCGGGGTCAGCGTCGCCGACGCGCTCGCCCATCCCACCTGGCGGATGGGGGGAAGGATCACGATCGACTCGGCGACGCTGATGAACAAGGGCTTCGAGGCAATCGAGGCGCACCACCTCTTCGGCGTCCCCTACGAGCGAATCGACGTCGTCGTCCACCCGCAGTCGCTGGTCCACTCGCTGATCCACCTCAACGACGGCTCCTCGCTCGCCCACCTCGGCTATCCCGACATGCGGGTGCCGATCTCCTACGCGCTGCACTACCCCGAGCGAGCCGACGTCGACGTGCCGCGTCTCGACCTCGCCGCCGCCGGCTCGCTGACCTTCGAGGAGCCCGACCTGGAGACCTTCGCCTGCCTGCGCCTGGCGCTGGAGGCGGGCGAGGCGGGGGGGACCGCCCCCTGCGTCCTCAACGCCGCCGACGAGGTCGCCGTCGCCGCCTTCCTCGAGGAGCGGATCCCGTTCACCGGGATACCGGCGGTGATCGAGCGGGTGCTGGAGGAGATGCCCGCCCGTCCCGTCACCCACTTCGACGACCTCTTCGCCGCCGACGCCGAGGCCCGCGAACGCAGCCAGGAGCAGATCAGGGGGTTGACGCCCGCATGAGCTGGTTCTGGGTCTTCGTCGGCTTCTGCCTGCTGATCATCCTCCACGAGGCGGGGCACTACGTCGCCGCCAAGGCGACGGGGATGCGGGTCGAGCGCTTCTTCCTCTTCTTCGGGCCGACGATCTGGTCGTTCAAACGCGGCGAGACCGAGTACGGGGTGAAATCGATCCCGCTCGGCGGCTACGTGAAAATCACCGGGATGACCCCGGAGGAGGAGATTCCGCCGGAGGTCGCCCACCGCTCCTACTACCGGCAGCCGGTCTGGAAGCGGATCGTGGTCGTCGCGGCTGGGCCCGCGGTGAACATCGTCCTCGCTTTCGCGATCCTCTTCGGCGTCTACTGGGCCAACGGCCAGGAGCAGGTCAACCAGCAGGTCGCCGAAATCCGCAAAGGCAGCCCGGCGGCGCAGGTGCTGGAGCCTGGGGACAAGATCGTCGCGATCGACGGCAAGCGCTTCGCCGGCCTCGGCGCCGAAGAGCGGCTGATCCGCTTCGGCGAACTGGTCGCCTCGCACAAATGCGCGGGCAAACAGGTCGAGGGCTGCGTCGCCGCCCAGCCGGTCGAGATCCAGGTGCGCCGCGACGGCCGGCTCGAGACCTTCTCGGTCAAGCCCCGCTACGACAAAGACGCCAAACGGGCGCTGATCGGCTTTTCCTACGACACCGAAACGCTGGAGATCGGCCCCGGCACCGCCGCCGCCGAGGCCGGGGATGCGATCTGGGAAGTCGCCACCGGCACCTTTCACGTCTTCACCCACCTCTTCGAAAAGGAGCAGCGCGAGCAGGTCTCGGGCGTGGTCGGGATCAGCGACGTCGGCCACCAGGTGATCGAAAAAGGCCTCGAACGGGCGCTGCTGCTGCTCGCCTTCGTCAGCCTCTCGCTCGGCCTCGTCAACCTGCTGCCGATCCTGCCTCTCGACGGCGGCCACATCTTCTGGAGCCTGGTCGAGAAAGTGCGCGGCCGGCCGGTCTCCTGGCGGGTGATGGAAAAGGCGACGGTGGTCGGCGTCGCCCTCGTCCTGATGCTCTTCTTCCTCGGCTTATCGAACGACATCGGCCGGATCACCGGCGAGGGGTTCGAAGTCCGCTGAGGCGGCCGGGCGCCGCCCGGCCCGTGTTCGCGGCTCAATAAGCTTCATATATGGCCTCCAAACGGCAGATATTCGTCGGCGGCGTGCCGATCGGCGGCGGCGCCCCGGTCGCGGTGCAGACGATGACGAAGACCGAGACCGCCAACCTGGCGGCGACGATGGACCAGATCCGCAAGGTCGCCGACGCGGGGGCGGACCTGGTCCGCTGCGCGGTGCCGCGCGAGCAGGACGCGGAGGCACTGAAGACGATCGTGCGCGAATCGCCGATCCCGGTGATCGCCGACATCCACTTCAACCACACGCTGGCGCTGAAAGCGATCGACGCCGGCGCCCACTGCATCCGCCTCAACCCGGGCAACATCGGCGGCCGCGAGAAAGTCGCCGAGGTGGCCGAGCGGGCGACCGCGGCGGGCGTGCCGATGCGGATCGGCGTCAACTCCGGCTCGCTGCCCAAGCACCTGCACGCGCTCGAGCGCGAAGCGCCGGTCGAGGCGCTGGTCGCCGCCGCGGTCGAGTTCGTCGAAATGATGGAGGGCCTCGACTTCGAAAACTTCAAGGTCTCGATCAAGTCGACCAACGTGCCGAACACGATCGCCGCCAACCGGCTGCTCTCGGAGAAGATCCCGTACCCCTTGCACCTCGGCATCACCGAGGCGGGGACGAAATGGGGCGGCTCGCTGAAATCGGCCGTCGGCCTGGGGACGCTGCTCGCCGATGGCATCGGCGACACGATCCGGATCAGCCTCTCCACCTTCCACGCCGAGGAGGAGGTCAAGGTCGCCTGGGAGATCCTCAAGGCGCTGCAGCTGCGCGAGCGCGGGCCGGTCCTGATCGCCTGCCCGACCTGCGGCCGCCTCCAGTTCGACATGGATTCGGTCGTGGCGGAAATCGAGCAGCGGCTGGAAGGCTACGAGGAGCCGGTCGAGGTCGCCGTGCTCGGTTGCGCCGTCAACGGCATCGGCGAGGCCAGCCACGCCGACTTCGGCATCGCCGGCGCCAAGAACGAGGGCCTGATCTTCGCCGGCGGCAAACCGCTGCGCAAGGTCCCGCAGGCCAAGCTCGTCGACACCCTCTTCGAGGAGATCGACAAGTCCCTCGACCGCGGCACCGTCGAGTTCGACGAGGCCGAGTCTCGCGAGGGCGCCGAGTGGGTCGCCAACATCGAGCGCGAAAACGCCGGCGACCTCACCCCCGAGAAGCTCGCCCAGATGGAGCACGAAGCCTCCCAGCGCGAAGAGGAGCCCGAGCGCGTCCTCCTCGACGAGGACGCCTCACCGACCGCGGGCCGCCGCTTCACCCGCGCCTGAGCCGCAGCACCTTCCTCACGACGACCTTGCCGGCGGTGCCGCCGGTGGGCGTGAAAGCCAGGGCCACGCGAACCGCGAGCTTGCCCTCGCGGGCGAGGGCGGCGCGGCCGGCGGCGGTCGGCCTCAACGCCAGCTTGACGGCGCCGGGGCCGGCCACCTGGACCGTGGCCTGTCTCAGCAGCTTCGGCTTCCTGGCGCGCGCGTCGGTCGCCCTGAGGACGCCGGCGCCGGGCAGCCTCACGGCCAGCTTCGCCGTTCCCCGTTTCAGATTGCGGATGAGCTTGCCGACCACGATCTCGTTCGAGGGCAGGGTCGCGATGGGCGCAGGAGAACTCGGGGGCGGGGGCGGAGGCAGTGGCGGGTCGCCCAGGATCGCGACCGAGTCGACGCCGGCGCGCATCGGCCCGTTGTTGTGGGCCTCGGCGAAGCGCAGCCGCACCGTCTGCCCCGCGAACGGGGCGAGATCGATCGTCCGCCTGAAGGGGGTCTGGTCTTCGGGGTCGCCGGTTTTGGTGCCGAAGATCGGCGCCAGGACGTCGGCGGGATCGACCGATTCGATCGGGGCCGAGGGGCGGACCAGGTCGACGCGGTACTGCTGGTTGCTGACCCCGATCGAGAGCGTTTCAGGCTCCGGCGTGTCGAGGGGCACGGAGTTGTAATAGAGGAGCATCGTCAGCGACTGGGTGTTGGCGGGCTCCACGACGACGTCCTGATAGAGGACGTGGACGCCGGGCCCGAGCTGATCGCTTATCGCGGCGAAGTTGCCCTCAGGCGGCGCCTGCACGGTCCCCGGGTTGAGTGGGGATTCGGTGCCGGTGTAGGCAAACCACCGGCCCGCGTCCGCAGACGGGTTGTTCGACTGGCTCCAGCCGGTCAGATCTCCGCTCTCGAAGCCGCCGTTGACCACCGTTGCCGCGCCCGCTGCCCCTGGAACCAGCAGCGCGAGGGAGGCGATCGTCGCCCAGAGCGCTCCGATCGCGGGAAAGGATCGACGGCGAAGCCTGACCCGTGATGCCATGAGCCCTCTTTTCAATTGTGCTGCGAGTGGAAGACGAGCTTACTCCCACCGGCAAGGCTCGAATGAGACCAGGGCTCAGGCCCGGATCACCTCTACCTCCTCGAAGGAGGAGAAGTCAGCGTCCTGAGTGAGAACCGCCGCGCGGTGATGCATGGCGGTGGCGGCGATCCAAGTGTCGTGCCGACGCAGCCGGCGGCCGCGGGAGCGCTCAGCGGCGGCGAGGCGGGCGAAGCAGCTTGCGATCTCGGGCCCGACCGGCAGCAACGGGTAGATCGACTGCACTCGGGAGAGAGTCGAAAGTCGACGGGCCCGCGCGTCCGAATCGGCAGCCCGCAGCACCCCCAACTCCAGCTCGGCCACGGTGATCACCGAGACAGCGATCTTCTCGGGGAGCTCGCCGAGCTCGCGGCCGGTCTCCTGCGCGATGAAGATCGAGGTATCTACGACTGCTTTGCTCAATCGTCCAGCTCGGAGCCGCGGACGTCGGCAAGGTCGTCGAGCAAGCCAGGATCGGAGGGAGCCTCGCGCAGGACGCGCCGGAGCTCGCCGGACGCTACCCAGGGGTCGCGCTTCTCGACGTGGGGGAGGATGTCCGCGACGGGGCGACGATTGACCGTGAGGGTCAGGGGCTCGCCGGCTTCGAGGTCCGAAATCACGGCAGCCGTGGAGTTACGCAAGTCGCGGATCGAGACCTCTTTTGCCATGTGCACGACTGTAGCACTAGGTGCGACAGACTCAGGCGGGGGACGGCGTGAATAGACTCGCGCCGATGGCGAAGGGCTCCAAGAACAAGGGTGTCTCTCCCTCCAGGCAGGAGGACTTTCCCGCCTGGTTCCAGGCCGTGGTGCGGGAGGGGGAGGTGGCGGAACTGGCGCACGTGCGGGGGTGCATGGTGATTCGGCCCTGGGGCTATGCGATCTGGGAGCTGATGCAGGCGGAGCTCGATCGGCAGATCAAGAAGAGCGGGGCCAGCAACGCGTATTTCCCGCTGTTCATCCCGCTCAGCTACTTCGAGTCGGAGGCCAAGCACGTCGAGGGGTTCGCGAAGGAGATGGCGGTGGTGACCCATCACCGACTGGAAGAGGACCCCGCCGATCCCGAGAAGCTGACGCCGGGCGGGGAGCTGGCCGAGCCGTTGGTCGTGCGACCCACCTCGGAGACGATCATCGGCAAGTCGTTCGCGAAATGGATCAACTCCTACCGCGACCTGCCGCTGATGCTGAACCAGTGGGCGAACGTGGTCCGCTGGGAGATGCGGCCGCGGGTGCTGCTGCGGACGACCGAGTTCCTCTGGCAGGAGGGGCACACCGCCTTCGCCACCGAGGCCGAGGCGCGGGCGAACACGGAGGAGATGCTGGAGGTCTACCGGCGCTTCGCCGAGGAGTTCCTGGCGATACCGGTCCTCACCGGCGAGAAGTCCGAGGACGAGCGCTTCCCGGGGGCGCTGATGACGCTCTCGATCGAGGCGATGATGCAGGACGGCAAGGCCCTGCAGGCGGGGACCTCGCACTACCTGGGGCAGAACTTCGCCAAGGCGGCCGAGGTCGACTTCCTCAACAAGGAGGGGGAGCGCGAGCTGGTCCACACCGCCTCCTGGGGCGTATCCACCCGGCTCCTCGGCGCCCTGATCATGAGCCACAGCGACGACATCGGCCTGCGTCTGCCGCCAACCGTGGCGCCCCGCCAGGTCGCGATCGTGCCGATCCCGCGCGGGGAGGAGGGGCCGGCGGTGCTGGAGGAGGCCCAGGCCCTGGCGCGGGAGATCGAAGGGCTCTCCTTCCAGGGGACCGCGGTGCGGGTGTTGGCCGACCTGCGCGACCGCGAACCGCCCGACAAGCGCTGGGAGTGGACCCGCAAAGGCGTCCCGTTGATCCTCGAACTCGGCCCGCGCGACCTCAAAGAGGGAGTGGTGGCGCTGCGCCGCCGCGACTCGGACGCGAAGCCCGAGTCGGTCGAGCGCTCGCGGATCGCCGAGCTAGTCCCCTCGCTGCTGGACGAGATCCAGGCCGGCTACCACCGCGCCGGCAGCGAGCGCCTCGACGCCCGCACCCGGCGCGACATCAGCACGCCCGACGAGTTCCGCGAGTGGTTCGACACCGATCCGGCCGACGCCGACGCCGGCGGCTTCGTCCGCGCGCCCTGGAGCGAAGCGCCCGAGTCAGCCGAGCTGCTCGACGAGCTGAAGGTGACGGTGCGCTGCCTGCCCTTCGACCAGGACCTCCCCGTCGACAGCCGCTGCGTCCTCACCGGCAAGCCGGCGGTCGTCGAAGCCGTCTTCGCGAAGGCGTACTAGCGATGGCGGCCGCCCCCTTCGGCCGCGGCCGGGTGCGGCGCCTCTTCGGACTCGACCGCAGCGCCCCGCCGCCGCCCCAGACCCGCAAGGGGGAGCCGCTGCGCCCTTGGACGATCCCCAACGCCGTCGGCTACGTCCGCCTCGCGGCGATCCCGCTCTTCCTCGTCCTCGCCTACGGCACCGAGGACGGCACCTCGATCCTCTCGGCGATGGTCTTCTGGGCGATCGCCGCCGGCGACTACCTCGACGGGATCCTCGCCCGCATAACCGGCCAGTACAGCCGCCTCGGGGCGCTGCTCGACCCGCTGGTCGACCGGCTGACGATCCTCTCCGGCGCCGTCGTCTGCTGGAGCTTCGAGCTCCTGCCCCGCTGGGCGCTGGCGCTGCTGGCGCTGCGCGAGCTGGCGATGCTCGTCCTCGCCCAGTACGGCCTCCGCCACGGCGTCGACATCGAGGTCAACTGGCCGGGACGGATCTCGGTCTTCCCGATCATGGGCGGGATCTGGCTGGCGCTGCTCGCTCCCGGCTGGGTCGCCACCGCCCTCGTCATCTGGGGCCTGGTGATGGCAATCGTCGCCACCGTCCTCTACGCGCGCGCCGGACTGCGCGCCGTTCGCGCCGCCCAAACTGCAAGCTGAGCTTCAGATCCACCCGAACCTTCAACCTGCGGTTGAACCTTGAATGGTCGGGGAGCTATCATCGACTCCCGCGCAAACCCGGAGGCCTCGCCTCTTCCAGTTAGGAGCACGATGGAGGACACCTTTCCCGATCTTGGCTCCCTCAGCGACAAGGAGCTGAAGGACATGATCGACAACTTGACGGCGGAGGAGAACGAGATCTCCTACAAGCGGCGCGTCCTGCACGGGAAGATCGACATCCTGCGCGCGGAGCTCGTCAACCGCCTGCGTCAGAAGCGCGAGGCCGGCGACTCGATGATCTCCGGCGCCGACGTCGAGCAGCTGACCCAGATCCTCGCCGGCAGGGCGAAGCCCTCGGAGGGCGAGCCCGCCGCCTAGCGGGAGCCCCGATGGCCATCCACTGTCCCGAGTGCGGGTTCGCCAACCCCGAGGGAGCGAACTACTGCCAGAAGTGCGGCGCCTTCCTCGGCGGGCCGAAAGAGGCGGGCGAGGAACCGACGACGATGACCTACCGCGTCGACGAGACCGGCGAGATGAAGCCGGTCGACATCGACGAGGTGGTCGAGGAGAGCGGCGCGGCGCTGGTGATCCGCGCCGGCGGCGGCCGCGCGGGGGAGAGCTTCAGCGTCGCCGAGGAGCGGGTCAGCATCGGCCGCAGCCCCGACGCCGGGGTCTTCCTCGACGACGTCACCGTCTCCCGCAACCACGCGCTCTTGGTGCGCCGCCGCGACGGCCTCTACATCGACGACCTCGGCTCGCTCAACGGCACCTACGTGAACCGGCGCCGGATCGAGTCCCACCGGCTCGCCGACGGCGACGAGATCCAGGTCGGCAAGTACAAGCTGAGCTACCTGGAGCGCTGATGGCGCTGTCCGAACAGACCGGGCGCACCGCCGAGGCGCCGAGCCGGCCACGCAAGGCGCTGACGATCGGCGCCGTCTGCAAAATCCTCCAGAGCGAATTCGACGACGTCTCGATCTCGAAGATCCGCTACCTGGAGGACCAGAAGCTGCTCAGCCCACGGCGGACCTCGGGCGGCTACCGCCTCTACAGCCAGTCCGACGTCGAACGGCTGCGGACGATCCTGCGCCTGCAGCGCGACGAGTTCCTGCCGCTGCGGGTGATCCGCCAGGAGCTCGCCTCCGGCGGCGACCTCGTCCTCGGCGACGGCGAGCGCAAGCCGGCGACGGGCGCGGTGCGGCGAGCGATCCTCGTCGACACCTCGCGCGCCTACCTGACCGTCGAGGAGATCGTCGAGGAGACCGGGGCGCGCGAGGAGCTGATCCGCGAGCTCGAGAACTTCGGGATCGTGCAGCCGGAGAAACGCGAGGGCAAGACCGTCTACGACGAGACCGACCGCGAGATCGTCCGCGCCGCCAACGAGCTCTCCCGGGTCGGCGTCGGCGCCCGCAACCTGCGCGTCTTCCGCTCTTCCGCCGACCGCGAGGCGAACCTGCTGGAAGCACTGCTCGGGCCCTCGCTGCGCTCGCGCAACCCGGAACGCCGCAAGGAGGCGCTGGAGAGCCTGGAAAGCCTGGCGGCGACGGTGAGTCACCTCAAGCACCTGCTGCTGGTCCGCGACCTGCGGCGGCTCGCCGGCGACTGAGCCGCCTTCGTGGCCCGCGTCACCCGCACGCGCACCGTCGAGGCACCCGTGGGCGAGGTCTGGAAACTCGTCTCCGACCCCTACAGCCTGCCGCGCTGGTGGCCGCGGACGACGCGGGTGGAGAACGTCGAGCGCAAGTCCGGGGGCCGGCGCACGCAGTGGACGAAGGTGCTGGAGACGGCCGAGGGGCGCGGCGTCCGCGCCGACTTCCGCTGCCTCAGCGCAGCCGAGCGGGAGCGCTACGTCTGGGAGCAGGAGCTCGAGGGGACGCCGTTCGAGCGGCACCTGAAGGCGCTGCGGGTGGAGGTCGGGCTGCGCCAGCGCGACGGAGGGACCGAGGTCAGCCTCACCGAGGAGCAGTCGCTGAAGGGCATGTCGAAGCTCGGCTCGCCGCTGATGCGCCGCGCCCGCGGCGACGTGCTCGACGAGGCGCTCGACGGGATCGAGAGGGCGCTGGCGTGATTGTCGACTTGTTCCCCAACGGGGAGGAAAAAGGCGACACGGGAGGTTCGCATGAGTGAGCCGCGGCGGGACGCGAAGTGGTGGGGGTGGGGCGACCCCTCCGTGGAGCCGCACCTAGACGAGCAGGCGTTCGGGGTGCTGCGGGAGCGGATCGGCGAGCTGGAGCCTTGGCCGCTCGCGCGGGAGCTTGGTGACTTCGAGTTGCCGGCCGCGGAGGCGCTGCCGCGGGCGTTGGTCGACGCGGTAGGGGAGGAGAACGTCTTCCGCAGCGACGAGGACCGGATGCGGCACGCGACCGGGCGCGGCTATGTCGATCTCGCGCGGCTGCGCAACGGGGCGCTGGAGGCGGCGCCCGACGCGGTCCTGATGCCGCGTAGCGCCACCGCGCTGAGCCGCGTCCTCGAGATCTGCGCGACCGAGGGCGTTGCCGTGGTGCCCTTCGGCGGCGGCACCAGCGTCGTCGGCGGGGTCGAGCCGCTGCGCGGCGGTCACGGTCGCTTGGTCAGCCTCGACCTTGGCGCCCTGCGCGACGTCGTCGTCGACGAGCGCTCGCTGACCGCGCGTCTCGGCGCCGGGCTGCGCGGCCCCGAGGTGGAGACGGCGCTGGGGCGGTTCGGCCTCACCCTCGGCCACTTCCCGCAGTCGTTCGAGTACGCGACGATCGGCGGCTTCGCGGCGACCCGGTCGGCCGGGCAGGCCTCGAGCGGCTACGGCCGCTTCGATTCCCTCGTCAGCTCGGTACGGATGCTGACGCCGAGCGGCGAGATCTCCACCCTGGAGACCCCGCACACCGCCGCCGGACCGGCGCTGCGGGAGCTGGTGATCGGCTCGGAGGGGGTGCTGGGGGTGATCCCGGAGGTGACGGTGCGGGTCCGTTCGGCGCCGAAGGTGCGCCGCTACGAGGCGTGGATGGCGGAGAGCTTCGAGGCTGGCTCCGAAATCGTCCGCGGCCTGGCACAGGGGCCGGGCCTGCCGGAGATAGTCCGCGTCTCCGACGAGGAGGAGACCGAAGGGACGCTGGCGCTCTCGGGGCCGCGCGGTCTCAGCGGGCAGCTCTTCAAGGGCTATCTAGGGGTCCGCAAGCGCCGCGGCGGGGCGCTGATGATCGTCGGCTTCGAGGGCGACGAGGAGTCGACGGCGCGGCGCCGCGCCCTCACCGTCCGCGCCCTCCGCGACGGCGGCGCCGCCTACCTCGGCCAGGCCGCCGGGCGCGCCTGGGAGCACGGCCGCTACCAAGGTCCCTATCTGCGCGACACGCTGATGGAGATGGGGGCGATGGTCGAGACGCTGGAGACCTCGCAGACCTGGAGCCGCTTCGGGGAGTTGCACGAGGGGGTCGGCCGGGCGATTCGCGAGTCCCTCGCCGGCCAGGGCACGCCCGGCCTCGTCTTCTGCCATCTCTCCCACGCCTACGCCGACGGCGCCTCGCTCTACTTCACCTTCATCTCCCGCGCCCGCCGCGGCGCCGAGCTCGAGCAGTGGGCGGCGGTCAAACGCGCCGCCTCCGAGGCGATCGTCGCCCACGGCGGCACGATCACCCACCACCACGCCGTCGGCCGCGACCACGCGCCCTACATGGAGGCCGAGGTGGGGGAGACCGGCCTGGAGGCCCTGCGCGCCCTCAAGGAGCGGCTCGACCCCGCGGGGATCATGAACCCCGGCAAGCTGCTGCCGGACGCCTAGCGGCGCTAAGGCTATTCGCCTTCTTCGGCTTTGGCGGCGCCGACTATCGGGCCGGTGACCTCGCCGCGGAGGACTTCATCGCCGGTGTACGCGGGGGCCTCTTTGGCTTTCGTCGCTTCCGCCAGCGAGGCTTCCAGCTGCGAGTCCTCGGTCTTGGTGATCGCGATCTCGCCGAAGGTTTCGCTGGCGAGGTAGGCGAGGATTTCGACCGGCACCTGCACCTGGGCGCTGATCTGCCCCTCTTTGCCGACCTGGGTGGAGGCGAGCGGCAGCATTTTCTCCGGCGAGGCGGCGAGCCAGATCGTGTACGACTCGCCTTTGTCGGTCTGTTCGAGCCCCTCGGCGAGGACCTGCAGGGCGAGGTTTTTTTTCACCCGCCCGAAGACCGCTTCCCCACGCGCTTCGCTGCCGTCGACGGGGTTGAGAACGGCTTTCGTCACTTCTTTGCCTTCCCGCGCCGCCGCCTGTTCCGCCGCTTCCGCCGCGGTCCCCGTGGGCGCGGCCGTCGTCGTCTCGGCCGCCGTCGTGTCAGCCGCAGTCGTCTCAGTCGACCCCGAATCGTCCCCGCCGCCGCTGACTAGCAGGATCACGACGAGGACCACCGCAGCCGCAGCCGCCACCGCAGCCCAAAGCCCTTTCCCCTCCGGCATCTTCACGGAGGGGGGGGCTGCTTTCGGCTTCGCAGCAGCTTTCGGCCGCGCCCGCGGCGCCTCCGTCGACCTCGGCACCTCCGGCACGGCTGGCGGTGGGGGCTCTCCCGCAGGAGCCTCCCCATCTTTTGCTCCGGAGGGGGAGCCCCCACCGCCCCCACCCGGGGGAGACGGAATCGGAGGCGCCGGTATCCCTTCCGCTTCAAGCGCCTCGCCCGCCGCCCGCGCCCGCGCATGCACCTCGTCGACCCCGATCCCCATCAGAGCCGAAAGATCTTCATAGCCCTGCTCCCCCCGCTGGGAGAGCAGGCGCAGGATCGCCTTCTGGTCGTCGCTGAGCGGCACCGTCGGACAGCCTATTAGGGTGGTCAGCCGTGAACGACGACGCCCAGGTTAAGCCTCGCCACTTCGACGAGCTGCTCGGCACCGAGTGGCTCAGCGACGACCCCGAGGATGCCCGCGTGCGGCTGTCGCTGCGCGACGAGCTGCGCCAGCCGTTCGGGCCGATGCACGGCGGCGTGATGTCGACGATCGTCGAGAGCATCTGCTCGAAAGCGGCCGCCGGCGCCGTCTACGACGACGGCAACGTCGCCCTCGGCCAGTCGATCAGCATGAACTTCATCCGCCCGGTCCTCGGCGGCGGGATCGAAGTGCGGGCGCGGGCGCGCCACCGCGGCCGCACCACCTGGGTCTGGGACGCCGAAGTCCTCAACGACGAGGGCAAGGTCTGCGCCCTAGGCCAGATGACGGTCGCGATCCGCCCCCGACCGCGCTCAAGCTGAGCCTTTTCCCGACGCGTTAATACTTGTTCTTGGAGTCGAGCTTTCCATCTTCGAAGCTCAACTGCCATTGCCCGTAATAGAGGAACTCAGTCTTGCCATAGCTGCTGTTCATGACTTGGTAGTTGTCAGGTTTGCCGAGCTTGGCTTTCACAGACTCGATGGAGGAGCCCAGAGAGATTGCGGCCACCTTGCGATTCATGGCTTTGTTGTTCGTGGTCGACCGCTCGAGCTTCTCGAGTTCGCGTTCGGCCTCTTCCGTGCATCCAGTGACCCCAATCGCTAACGCAACCGCCGCCGTACAGGCGATCGCCCCTCGATAAATCTGCGTCAACTGCCTCCCCTTTCTTCTGCATTCCTGGACGAGGCCGCGACCGTACCAGAGAACTACAAATCTCTAGTCGAGAAGGGTTAGCCGCCGAAGCGGTTGGTGATCGGCAGCCGCCGGTCCTTGCCGAAGCCTTTCGGGGTGATCCGGATTCCCGGGGCCGCCTGGCGGCGCTTGTACTCGGAGCGGTCGACCAGCTTGATCACCTCGTCGACGGTCTCCGCCGGCATCCCCTCCGCGATCATCTCTTCGCGGCCCTGGTCGCGCTCGACGTAGGCCTCGAGGACGCGGTCGAGCAGGTCGTAGGGCGGCAGCGAGTCCTCGTCGCGCTGGTCGGGCCGCAGCTCGGCGGAGGGGGCGCGGTCGATCACGCTCGCCGGCACCAGCTCCCGGCCCGCCCGCTCGTTGCGCCG
>JALZHV010000182.1 GCA_030860625.1 Actinomycetota bacterium | reverse complement strand
GCTCTACCCCCAGCTCGACCCCGCAGCTTGCGAGCGGGTCGCCGAGGCGGTGCTGGCGACGGTGGCCCCGCCCCCGTCGGCGTAGCATCCGCGCGGCGATGCCCGAGCAACCCCGATCCCGAGGCGGCGCCAAGCAGCTCGTCCAGCGGCTGCGGTCGAAGCTGCACACCGACCTCCACGAGCGGCTGCACGACCTGCAGAAATCGGTCGGCGACGTCCACGGCCTGCAGGTCAAGCAGAGCAGCGAACTCGAGCACCTGCAGGCGAGGGTCCACAGGATCGAGGCCGAGGCCCACCGCCTCACCGCCGCGGCCCGCCACCTCTACGACGAAGAGCCCGGCAACCGCCGCCGGCTCCACCAGCTGCGCCAGAGCGAGGAGTACGAGCTCGCCTTCAGCGAAGCCGAACCGCTGGTCAGCCTCATCATCCCGACCTACAAGTCCTTCGAGACCCTGCGCGACGTCGCCCTCCCCTCGGTGCTCGGCCAGGACTACTCGAACCTGGAGGTGATCGTCAGCGGCGACGGCGCGCCGCCGGAGACCGCGGCGGCGATCGCCGAGATCGACGACCCCCGCGTCGTCTACATCAACCGCACGATCCGCGGGCCCTACTCCGAGCACCCGGCGCGGCGCTGGTTCGCGATCGGCGTCCCCCCCTTCGGCGACGCGCTGGCGATCGCCCGCGGGCGCTGGATCGCCGCGCTCGGCGACGACGACGCGGTGCGGCCGAACCACACCCGCGACCTGGTCGCCGCCGCCCAGGAGCATCGCTACGAGCACTGCTACGGCCTGCAGGAAGTCCACTTCGCCGAAGGCGAGCCACTGGTCCTCGGCGAGTTCCCGCCGCGGCTGGGCCACTGGGGCCTGCAGGCGGCGGTGTACCACGCCGGCCTGCGCTACTTCGAAGGCGAGCTCGTCGACGAGATCTTCGAGGAACCGAGCGACTGGTCGAAGTGCCGGCGGATGATCCGCGCCGGGGTCCGCTTCGGGATGATCGACACCGTCGTCGTCGACAAGCACGAGACGCGCCGGCGCTCGGCCCGGGAGTGGACCGAAGGCGAAGTCCCCGTCGCCGAGTAACTGTCAGCGGGCGGCGGCCCGTACCGCGCCCAGGTACTCGTCGTAGTCGCGGATGTAATCGGCCTCGTCGAAGTCTTCGGAGGTGAGCGCGAGGTAGACCGTGCCCTCGGCGAAGCCGCCGATGTCGTGCCAGACCATCGGCGGCAGGTAGATCCCCACCCGCGGGTCGTCGAGCACGTGGGTGCGGCGCCGCTCGCCGTCGTCGACGGTCATCTCGAGCCGGCCGGCGAGGCAGAAGACGGCTTGCTCTAGGGCCCGATGCGCGTGGCCGCCGCGGGCCGCGTCGCCGGGAACGCCGTAGACGTAGAAGACCCGCGCGATCGGGAAGGGGACGTGGGTCTCACCCTCGGCGAAGGCGAGATCGCCCTGCGGATCCGCCACCACCGGCAGCTCGATCGGCTTGCATTCCTCGATTCCCATCGACGGTGACCGACCCTAGTGGACAGGGCGACTACCATCGACCCGCCGCCGCACCGGCCCCTGATCTCGATGCCCACTATCCACTCAAGCGCCGTCGTCGAAACCGATTCGATCGGAGAGAACGTCACGGTCGGCGAGTTCGTCGTAATCCGCCCCGGGGTCGAGATCGGTGCCGGGACGGAGGTCCTGGCGGGCGCCTACCTCGGTCAGCGCCCGCGGGCGGTGGGGGCGATCTCCCGCCGGCCGCTCCTGCGCGAAGAGCTGCGGGTCGGCGCCGGCTGCCTGATCGGCGTCAACTCGATCCTCTTCTACGGTGCCGAGATCGGTCCCGAAACCCTGATCGGCGACATGGCCGCAATCCGCGAGGGCGCCCGGATCGGCGCCGGCTGCGTGATCGGGCGCTCCGCTGCCGTCGACCGCGAGGTCGAGGTCGGCGAGCGCACCGTGATCATGAACGGCTCGATCATCGGCTCGAAGTCGAGCGTCGGCGCCGACGTCTTCATCGCCCCCGGCTTCTGCTGCACCAACGACAACGCGATCGGCGCCCATGGCTGGCGCGAGGAGGAGACCGCCGGCGCCACCATCGAAGACGGCGCCCGGATCGCCGCCAACGTCACCCTCCTCCCCGGCGTGAAGATCGGCCGTGACGCCGTCGTCGGCGCCGGCTCCGTCGTCACCCGCAACGTCGAGCCGGGGACCACCGTGCTCGGCGTCCCCGCCCGCCCGGTCGGCTCCCGGTCCTGAGCGTCAGCCCAGGCGCAGCCGCCTCATCGCCTGCCGGGCCATTTCGCGCTCGCCGAGCGCGTTCGGGTGGACGACGACGGGGTTGGTGGTCTGGAGGACCGGCTCGACCCAGCGGACGCCGATCGGCTGGCAGGCGTCGTGACCCTCGGAGACCCTGTTGAGGTTCACGTAGATCGCCCCGGTGGCCTTGGCGGCGCGGCGGACGGCGTCGTTCAGCGTCGCCTGGATCCCCCGCAGGTAGGGAACGTCGCCCGCGGCGACCGGCATCTTGTCGAAGCAGCCGCCGCTCGCCGGCATGATCCACGGGTAGCCGAGGATCGCGACCCGCGCTTTCGGCGCTTTCGCTTTCACCGCTTTCAGCGCCCTCACCAGGGCGGGATAGGTCGTGGTCCTGATCGTGTCTTCGAACGAGGACCCGTAGCGGTCCTTGCAGGGGCTCCCCTGGCCGAGCGTCGACAGCCCGGCCGAACCGCAGGAGACGATCGCGTTGATGAAGACGCCGCTGTCGTTGCCGCCGATCGTCATCGTCACCAGCTGCGTGCCCGCCTTCACGGCGTCGAGCTGCGGCGCCACCCCGTCGTACTGGGGCTCGAAGAAGTCTTTCGTCTCCGCCGCCCCGCAGGTGACGTCGGTCAGCTGGGCGCCGGTCGCTTTGGCGATCACGTGCGGGTAGTTGCGGAGCGAGCGCAGGCACTGGAACGGGGCCGCGGGATCGGGGGGAAGGACTCCGGAGGCGGCGCTGTAGGAGTCCCCGAGCGCCACGTACCGCAGCGGCGCGGCCGACGCCTGCGCGACGAGAGCGAGGGCGCAGATCGCCGCGGCGAGGACGGCGAGGGCCAGTTGACGGACGCGAACGGCGGGCGAGCTTGCGGGCATTCTTCCTCCTGGATCCCTGCTGAAAACTTGAGATCAGGCTGCCCCGTAGGAGCGGCCTCCAAACCTGCCGCGGGGACGGCGGCTACGGGTTGAAGGCGAGGAAGAGGAAGGCGGCGAGCAGGATCAGGTGGACCCCGCCCTCCTGCAGGGTCGCGCGGCCGGGCAGCAGGGTCAGCGAGCTGACCAGGGCGGTGAGGACCAGGAGGACGATCTGGGTCGAGCCAAGGCCGAGCACCAGCGGGCCCTCGAGCCAGATCGAGGCCAGGGCGATTACCGGGATCGTCAGCCCGATGCTGGCCATCGCCGAGCCGTAGCCGAGGTTGAAGCTGATCTGGACGCGGCCGCGGCGCGCGTTCCGCGTCGCCGCCAGGGTCTCCGGCATCAGCACCAGCAGCGCGATCACGACCCCGACCGCCGACTGCGGCGCGCCGATCGCCTTCACCCCGTCCTCGATCGCCCCGGAGCTGACCTTGGCGAGGCCGACGACCGCGACCAGCGAGACCAGCAGCAGGCCGAAGCTGCGCAGCGCCGCCGCCCGCGTCGGCGTCCCGTGCTCCTCGACCAGTTCGTCCTCGGGCAGGAAGTGGCTGCGGTGCCGCACGGTCTGGACGACCAGGAAGAGCAGGTAGAGCGCCAGCGAGGCGACCGCCGCGAATGCCAGCTGCGAGGCGGTGAACTCGGGGCCCGAGGCGCCGGTCGTGAAGGTCGGCAGCACGAGGCTGAGCGTGGCCAGGGTGATCACGGTGGCAAAGGCCGTCGCCGACCCCTCGGGGTTGAAGACGGCGATCCGGTCGCGCAGCGCGGCGGCGAGGATCGAGAGGCCGACGACGCCGTTGCAGGTGATCATCACCGCCGCGAAGACGGTGTCGCGGGCGAGGGTCTCGGTCTCGTCTCCCCCCGCCACCATCAGGGTGACGATCAGCCCCACCTCGATCACCGTCACCGCCACCGCCAGGACCAGCGCCCCGAAGGGCTCGCCGACGCGCTCGGCGATCACCTCGGCGTGCACCACCGCGGCCAGCACCGCCCCGGCGAGGAAGACGTCGAGCACGATCACCACCGGCGTCGACGGATGCGTCCCCCAGGCCGGGACCAGCACCAGCAGGGCCAGCAGGGGCACCGCGGTCCGCCAGTTGTCGGCCAGGCGCGTGGAGATCGTCGCGATTCTAGGTCGCGACCGCTACGGGTTCCCGCAGCAGGCGCAGCGCGGCGTGCCGACGCGGCGGTCCTGCTGGCAGCTCGAACAGGGGGCGATGACCGCGCGGCCACACCCCTCGCAGTGGGGTTTGCCGCGCACGGGGAACCCGCAGAACGGGCACTCGTGGCGGCGCACCCGCCGCGCCGGAACGCGCTTGGCGAGGAAGCGCTGCAGGGCGACGAACGCGGCCAGGGTCAGCCCGATCCCGACGACCGAGATCGCCAGCGGCCCGACCTCGTCGAGCTCGATGTAGC
>JALZHV010000006.1 GCA_030860625.1 Actinomycetota bacterium | reverse complement strand
TCACCGGACAAGGCAACGGATGCCCAGCTGGAATCGATGCTGTCAAAGCTGGTCGAGATCGAGTCGATCGACGACCACGCGATCAAGGCCTTTTTGGAAAGGGCCGGAGCGCGGGTCCCGAAAGCCGTGATCGAGCTGTTGATAGCGAGAATCACGCACAAGGACAACTCCCCCTCGCAGCGGCGGTACGAGCCGATACCGCATCGGGGGATCCCCGGCGACCTCATCTCCGGGGCCACCCATGACACCCTGGTTGAGCTGCTTGAGATGGTGCATGGCCTAGAGGTCCCGAAGGGCTCGGAGCACTACCTCCCGGGCCTCTACCAAATCGCTACGCGCACCTACAGCCCCGAGGGAGTTGCGGCCCTTGCCGACTTCGTCGCCGCGGCAAAGACCAGAGAGCAGATCGAGCGTGCCGCCCGGCTCACGGAGGCGGCGTCGCCCTTCTTCGTCTTCGAGCAGCGTGCACTGGTCGAGTCGATGCTCGTCAAGGCAGCGTCGATCGACGAGGAGACCCTTGACAGCGTCAAGTACCGCCTCGGCAACTCGACCATCAACCTGACCCGCATGGGGCCGGTGGGTGAGCCGTTTCCGGAGGACGTCGCACTCGTCGAGCGTGTCGCCGTCGCGCTCGATGAGCTCGACCCGAATTCCCTCCTCGCCGGTTTCTACAGGAAGCTTGGCGAGGGCGCCGAGGCCCGCGTCCGGCGGCAGGTCGAAGACGATGACTGAGGGCCGGTCACAGATCGAAGAGGTCGCGGGGCGCGAGGCAAAGCGCATTCGCGTGCGTTCCTACCGCCCCGCGAAATTTCAGGCACTTTTCGCCAGAAGTGCCTGACTCGCTGCATATCCGTTCATATCCCTGCATATATCTATTCCTGCAGCCTCTCCGAGACCATCACAAACATGCTGCAAATCGGCATGTTCTGACGACTCCGCCCTATCCGCCCTCCGTGGATCGCACCCAGGAGGTCGGCGGTTCGAATCCGCCTAGCTCCATCGGAGGAATGGCCTGCACGTCGGCGGCTTCGGTTTCTGAAGCCGTTTCCAACCGCCCTAGGAATCCGCTCCTATGCCAGGCACTAGTGCCTGAAATCGCGGGGGTGCGAAGGGATTAGCGGCGATTGCCGTCGATTCCAACTTGCATCTGGGCAACCGCAGAGCTATGACCGCGCTAGCTTCACGATATGAGCATCGAGCGCGAGTACGAGATCGTGCTACAGCCCGAGCCCGAAGGCGGCTTCAGCGTCTTCGTGCCCGAGCTGCCGAGTGTCGCCACCCAGGGCGAGACGATCAAGGAAGCCACCGAGATGGCCAAGGAGGCCATCGAGGCCTACCTCGAGGTAATGCACGAAGACGGCCTCCCGATTCCGGCCGTCCACCGCAGCAGCGTCGCTGTCCACGCGCCGTAGCGCCGAGCTCCTGAATTGGCAGCCGATTGCGACCGCAGATAAACCCGTCTTTGCGTGGCGGCGACACGCCCGTTGAGTACTCGTACGGCAACCCTGCATAAACTCGCAGCTAATGGAGGCTGGGGACCCTCGCATCCTCGATCAGCGCTGGGCGTTGCAGGCTGACTACAGAGGCGGCGCCACTGCGAAGGTCTACTTGGGCACCGACATCAGGCGCGAAATCCAAGGCGATGTGGCCGTAAAGGTCCTTCCCGCCTCAATCAAAGGTGACAGCGTCCTTGTAACTCAAGTGTTTCAACGCGAGTACGAGTCGCTTTCCCGCCTACGCCATGAGAACATCGTTCAGCTTTTAGACGGGGGCCGTGACCCCAAAACGGGTGAGCGCTATTTCGTCTTCCCCTGGTTCGACCAAGCGCTGGAAGACGCCTTGAAGGAGGCGCCTCTCCTCGGCTGGGACGACTACTGGGAAAGGTTCGGTCGGGAAACGCTCGAGGCGCTCGCCTACGCCCACCGGATGGAAATCGCGCATCGGGACATCAAGCCCCAGAATATCCTTGTGGGTTCCGACGGCCAGCCCCGGATAAGCGACTTTGGAATAGCCAAAACCGTGTCACGGATCGCCCCCGAACTTACTCTCCGTGACCATGCAACCCGCCCGTACGCCCCGCCAGAGTACGACGACGGGGGAAGACCGATGCAGCGCGACGTCTACTCCTGGGCGGTCCTTTCGATGCTCGCACTTACTGATGTCGACCCCTTCGTTGGGTTCGAGGAGAAGCCCTACAAGGCGATCGACGTGGCACTCTCGCGCCTCGACGTACCCAATGGGATTGAGGAGATCCTGCGCAACTGCGTGCACGAGGACCCCGCCGCTCGCCCGATTGACGCAAACCGCCTCGGCCAACTCATCGGCGCCGTGGAACAGGATCGTCGAAAGGCCGCCCCGCCTCCGCAACGCTCTGCGACCGGTAGCTGCTACTTAGTCCTCACTCAGAAGGTGAGCGAGTCACTCATGGACACCCTCGATCTGCAGACCGATCTGCAGATCGAGACGGCGGTCGAGGAGGATCTGAAGGAAGCGACGGCGCTGCTGCCTCTTGAGCAAGCGACCTTCGAAGATGGAACTCCAACCGACGACCACTACTACTTAGTGGGCGCGGAGCTCCGCCTGCACGTACTCATATCGCAGCAGAGGCGCGACTCGCTGGTCATCGTAAATGCCTGGCCAGCGGCGAGCTCCCTCTTGGAGCGGGAACGCGACCGCGGCTGGGAGCCGCCCTGGCAGTGGGTGCTGGGGCGTCCCACCGATGAGGTGGCCGCCCAAGCGGCGATCGAGACCCTGGAGCGAGAGGTCTCAGCCACTGCGGCCGAGAACCTTGCGAAACGGCGTCAGGTCGCTGAGGAGCGCCCGATCCAGATCTGGCGCCAGACCCTTGCGGCCCTTCGATCCCTCGAGACGATGCGGGAGGCACCTCTCCGTTACTTCGCTGCGAAGGACACGCCTCAGGGGGTCCGTTTCCAGATCGAAGGCGAGACTCTCTCCGAAGAAATCCTTGGAGAGGTGCGAGTGATCCGCAGCGTCGAGGGGAACGACCTCTATGGCGAAGTCACGGCCGTTGACAAGGACACCTTGACCCTGATGCCGTCGCGCGGAAACTTCGAGGCCCTACCCGACAGTGGAGAGCTGCGGATCGACACCTTCGCGACGCGCCAGGCTCTGCGTCGTCAAGACCTGGCTCTCGATGCCCTGCAGTATGACCGCAGCCTGCGAGGGGACCTTCGCAGGCTCCTTATCGACCCCGGGAGCGCCCGAGCGCCGAAACCCCTAGAAAATCTCCATTGGAATGCTGACATCGATCTCGCGAAGCAGCGTGCCGTCGCCGCAGCGCTGGGTGCTGACGATCTCCTGCTTGTTGAGGGACCGCCGGGAACCGGCAAGACCACCTTCATAACCGAGCTGATCCTCCAGCACCTGACCGCACGGCCGGGCGACAGGATCCTCGTCTCCTCTCAGACCAATGCCGCTCTCGACAATGTCCTAGAGCGCTTGCTCGAGGAGAAACCCGAACTGCGGCAAACGCGGATCGCCCGCACTGGCGATCAAAGGATCTCGCCCGCTGTCACCCCCTTGCTTCTCGACGAGCAAGTCGACCGATGGCGCAGCGAGGTTGTCGAGGAAGGGCGCGAGTGGCTGGCCGGCTGGGCGAGGGCGCACGACATCTCGGCTGACAAGCTCGAGACCGCGATGTGCTTGGAAGAGCTGGCCGCTGAGCGGGAGACTCTGGCCAAGCTCGTGGGCGAGCGAGACGAGGTCAATGCACGGCTTGACCAGCTAAAGGGCGCCGAAGACGGCGGTGCCCATGAAGCAGCGGCCGCCTTGTCAGAGCGCCTGAGGGAAAACTCCTTCGAGGCTGACGGAGCTCGTCTTGCAGTCGGGCGCCTTAGTGAGCGGCTTGTGGAACTCGCGGCAGTCAAGTCTGCTGATGCGCTGGCCAAGATCAAACTTGCCGACCTCCGGCGCCTCGCCGCGGAGGCGACCCCCGCCTCGCCACACGCTGAGGAGTGTCGTGAGCTGATCGAGCTCCTTAGCGATTGGCACGCACGCTTCGGCCGTGGCCAGACGTTCCGTGCGGCAACCCTTCTGCGCTCTCAAGTTGTCGCAGCCACCTGCGTCGGTTATGCCGCGGTCAGGGGCTCCGAGGCGATCGAGTTCGACCTCTGCATTGTCGACGAGGCATCGAAGGCGACCGCCACGGAGATGCTGGTGCCGATGACGAGGGCACGTAAATGGGTGATCGTTGGCGATCACCGTCAGTTGCCCCCATTCGTCGACGACGCACTTCAGACCCCTGCCCTCCTTGAGCGCTTCAGCCTGAGCCAAGAGGAGCTTCGGACGACCTTGTTTGACCGACTCCGAGAGCGGCTTCCCCAAGAGTGCATCCGCGCCCTTACGCGCCAACATCGAATGGCGCCGGCAATCGGCGACCTGGTGAGCGAGTGCTTCTACGACGGCGCGTTGACCAGCGCCCCCCGTCGCCCACCGTCATGGCTCCACGTCGTCGCGCCGGCACCCGTCTGCTGGTTCACCACCTCTCGATCGAAGGAGCGGTTCGAGCGTCGGCACGGCACCACTGTCGTCAACGACTATGAGGCCCGCGCGGCGGCGACGCTCCTAGGCCGCTTGAACTTTGGCGCCAAAGCAGCCCGCAAACACCTCTCCGTGGTCGTCCTCACTGGATACGCGGGGCAGCGGGACCTGATCTCTCGACAGATCGCTGGCTCTCTTAGAGGCTGGAAAAACATCTCAGTCGAATGCGCGACGGTCGATGCCTTTCAGGGTCGGCAGGCTGACGTCGCGATCTACTCTGTGACGCGGTCCAACCGAAAGGGGAGGATCGGTTTCCTAGCCGAGGAGCGGCGACTCAACGTCGCCCTCTCTCGCGGACGCGACGCCCTAATTTTGGTCGGTGATCACGCCGGCGTGCGTCAGGTCACGGGTCGGAACCCGTTCCTAGAGGTCCTTAATCAAATAGAAGGGAACGAGGGCTGCGCGCTTGAGGAGATGCAGCTGTGACGGTCGAGGAGGTCGTGGAGCGCTTCAGTAAAGCGCGGCCAGGCTACGTGCTCGCCAGCTATGGAGAGGTCGGCCTTCCCTTTTATCGACTGCGACTTCGCATTGCCGTGCTCGAACACAAGGAGCTCCCCCCGATCGAGGAGTTCGTCCTACGGGCGGTCGCCGCCGGCCTCGTAGAACGCGGGGCGATTGGCCAGGCGCTGGGGCTCTCGGAGAGCCTCGTCAATACGACGCTCATCGACCTGATCAATGAAGACGCATTGGAGTTGGGCTTCGAGACCCTTGCGAGCGAGGAGAGCCTCAAGCTCACCGACCATGGGCGCGAGTTGCTTTCTAGCGCAGTGCAGGTCAAAAGCACGGAACGAATCGTTGAGGTCGACTACGACGGGCTCCTTCGCATCCCCGTGATGCCCCTGCACCGCTATCTCGAGCCCAGAGACCTCGACCGCCTCGGCGTCCGGGAGATCCCTCCTCACCCCATCCGGCGCCCGCAAGACTCAGAGCTCCACGCTCACACCCGTGAGGTCGAGCAGATCGCACGACAACTCGGTGGAGCGCGTCAGCAGCTGAGTGACGTCCTCGCCATCCGAAAGATCGAGCGCGCCAGCCGGGTCTTCTCCCGTGCGGTAGCTCTCGTCTACCGGCCCGAAGGTACCCGCCGCTCGCAGGGACAGGTCGCATTCGCCATAGGAGGACAACTCTCCGAGCCACACGCCGATGCATTCGCGAAAGCTGGGCTCAGCGTCAAGCTCGGAATTGCGAAACGGGGGATGGAGGATGCGAAGGTCGTGGCAGGTCGCGTTCTCGGTGAGGAGATTGTGGCGGAGGCGCAGAGCGCACCGGTCGGTCGGGACTCCGAAGTGCCGGCACCGCCGGTCAGTGCAGTGGAGACCTACGAGCATCCCGCGATCCTGCGCCAAGCGCTTGAGGAGTCGCAGAGTCGCCTGCTCCTCATCTCTCCCTGGCTGAGAGCCGGAGTGATTGATGGCGATTTCCTTGTCTTGATCGAGCAGGCGCTCGAGCGTCGCGTTGAGTTCTTCCTCGGCTGGGGCATGAGCGCGAAGGAAGAAGGCAAGGGAGACGCCGACAAAGAGGTCCTTCGGAAGCTGACGGCGCTATCTAAGCGGTACAGGAATTTTCACCTCGAGCGACTGGGACGAACCCATGCAAAGGTTCTGATCTGTGATCGCCGCTTCATAGTGGTGACCAGCTTTAATTGGCTCTCGTTCAAAGGCGATCCGAAGCGCACCTTCCGGGACGAGCGAGGAACGATGGTGACCATCGAGAGCCACATCGATCAGCAATTCGATGATCTCTCCTCCCGCTTCTCGTGAAGGCAAATTAAAGCCAGCAAGCCGCGATTGGAATATGCCGCGTCGCCTCCTCGTCGCGACTGACACTCTCGACACCGGTAGACGGAGTCCGGCTTGGTTAGTGAACCAACTTGCCGGAATCGTCTATGTACTGCCTCCAACCGTCCTCACCAATCGTGTAGCCGTTTAGAGCCTTCTCTCCAACCACCCTGAATGGCTCGCCGTGGTTGTCGATCTCAATCGTGCCCCTTTGGCCACCGCTGACCCAGGGAATCTCCGCTGACCACCTGCAGTCACAGAAGTCCGCTTTGGCAACCACGTAGAGGAGGAGTGGGTCAGTCAATGAAACGGTCCAGGGAAAGGTGATCGGCGAGGTTGGCGAATTTGGCATCCCGCCAGACTCAATGCTTCCTTCAAGTTCCTCACTTGAGGACACGACCTCGGGCGGGTTGCTCTCGACGTCAACGACTAGGCCCCGCGCATTGATCCCGCCACCACAGGGAGCGGAGAAGAGAGCGCCGTCGTGGCGCGTCGACCGCTCAACGTCGAAACGGATCCCGGTTAGCGTCACGGTGCGGGCGGACTCGCCTTGGATCGCTACCTGAATAATGTCGTTGCTTGCAAACGCTGCGCCCTCCTGATGCTGGAACGCATGCCAATCGGTCGGCGGCCCCTGGTTCAGCGTGGACCTGACCTTGCTGTCAGGCAGGTAGGTGACCGACCCGCATTCGTTGCCTTCCTCTTCCAGGCTGTACGAGATCGGGGGGCCGGGGTCGGCCGCAGTCAATGCATCGACCGCCTTCTCGCCAAGTCCGGTCGCGATCGCCGTGACCCCTGCCAGCACCACAGCGCCCACCGCCGTAAGCACTTTCTTCCGCCGCTTCGCGCCCATCTCCCAATGAGCATTTAAGAGTTTTTATGCGAACCCGGCTGTAGGGCTCTCGCCGGTTATGGGGACCTCGATCTGCCAACTGGCTGGATCAGTCAGCGTTCAGCTCCGCCTCGGCATCTGACCAAGAGGGGCACGGTTCGCTCCGTGCCTCTTTTGACGGCACGAAGGTCCTCGCCGGAAGTTCCTCATCGTCATAGGGAGCGGCATCTAGCGTCGCGACGATGGGGTTCTGGGCGCGTCGAAGCAGGATCGCCGCGGCGGGAAGCGATCGTCGGGAAGAGCATCGACGAGACGATGTAGCTCGGTCCTGGTCATCGGCGTCAAAAGGTACTGCCGGGCTAACCCAAGGTTCAGGCGTCTTCCTTGGAATAGCTCTGGCGCAACCAAAGCTTCTTGGATGCGAGACGGCATTTCCAACCGAGCTCTCTCATTTCAGGCACTTTTCGCCAGAAGTGCCTGACTCCCCGCATATCGGTGCATATCCCTGCATATTTCACTTTCAGCAGCCTTCTCTCGCTCATCAGAAAAGTGCTGCAAACGAGGGTGTTCTAGCGACTCCGCTCTCATCGCCCTCCTTGGATCGCACCCAGGAGGTCGGCGGTTCGAATCCGCCTAGCTCCATAGGCAGAAGTCCCTGCACGTCGGCAACTTGCTTCTTTGCAGGGCTTTCCAACCGCCTCCGAAGTCCGCTCCTATTTAGGCACTAGTGCCTGAAATAGGGCCAATACGCAGGGATTGGCAGCGATTTCGGATTGCGTTCGGCCGACCGCGGAGCTAATGGGCGCGGACCTGACGAGAAGGACATGGATCGGCGTGGTCTAGTTTCGTCAGCGTGATCCCACGCTCAACCGGATATCGACTGCCGGGAGAGATGTCCGCCTGCTTCTCGGCGTTCAGGCGCCAGCTACCGGGCGGAGGTTACGGCGCGCCATCCGACGCACTAGGGCCGATCGCCGTCCTTGAGGAACTGGTGCTCCAAGCGCGAGCTGGCTCCATCAACAAAGCCGATGCCGCTTCTTTGGAGCAGGACGTCCGTTATGCCCTCTCGGAACTGGGCCCGCGAACGAAGAAGGCGGTCGGCCACGGTCTCGGTCTGTTCTTGAAGATCATGGGGCGATTGGGTCCGAGGATCGCGGATGACGCGGACTCGCAGTTTCTCCAAGAGGAAGTTCTCCTGCTCCTTCGATGTCTCTCACGGCCCACGGTGCGGGAAGCGGCATTCGAGGATGCGTGGCGAAGCTTCCTCCGAGCGGATCGCCGTGCGGAGCGATGTGAGCTACGTCTCCTGCAGTTGCGGGAGCTGGTCGAGCATGCAGGCTTTGACTGGAATCGAATCTGCAACCGCCTCGACGCGATCCTTGAGGACTACCGCCGCACGATCGCGAAGGTCGATCCCACGGTCGCCGCCACCGGGACCGAGACGGCGGGACTCTCTGAGCGGAGACGACTGACACTTTGCAAGGAGACGGTGGTCGGCTCCGAAGCTGGCCGGGGGGACTATGTCGTTTGGCTCCTGATCGACCACCCCGCGATGCCGGAGCCCTGGGTCTCCCTCGGTCCAATTGACATCTTTGCCGGAGAACTTTGGCCCTCGGAGCTCAAGCCTGGCGGCCGACTCGCGCAGCTCCATCCGGAATTCGTCGCACCCACCGAGCTCGAAGACGAACGCGGACTGCAGTCGGGCACCGACCGGCTCGAGCTCGCAGAGGTTCTTTTCGCCAGGGTCTCGTTGACGGAAGTGCCGCCGGGGAGTGCAGCACGGCGAGCGCGTGAACTGCTCGAGAGCACGATTCATCTCGCGAGCCCAGAGTCCACGTGGCGGCCCTACGAGGGAGAGATGATCTGGAACCCGGACGGCGGTTGGTCGGGCTCGTCGCTGCTGTCCCCCGATGCGGCGGCGAACCTGCGGGGACCCGTCCCCCAGCTTTCGAGCCGACCGCCCAACGACTCACGGAGCTTGACCCTCGGTGGATTGAAGGCTTGGCAAGGGGGGATCGTACGAGTGTCGAGGCAGTCCGGGAGCACGCCTGGGACTCACTAGCTTCGGCCACCGTGATCCGCTCCTTTCTGTGGCCCTCGGGACCCGGCCCCTCGAGCGGATGCTTCACATCTTCGAGCCAGGGAGTGATGACCGGGCTGCGGTCGCCAGGACCTACCTGAAGCCGGCCTGGGTCAAAGGGACGATCTATGAAGAACTTCTCGATACGGCACTCGGAGGGCTCGAAGTCGCTCGGTTCCAACCACATCGCGATGAGTTCGAACGAATTGAGTCGTTGCTCTGAGGAACGGGCGGCCTGGTGAGCGGCTCTTCTCAATCGCCGGATTCGAACAGACTGCGGAAGATCTTCTCCGATTCGTCAACGATGAGGGGACGATCGCCGATCGTCTGCTCCGTCGCGCGGTCCGCCTCATTGCGGACCCTGCGGCCGCCCTCGAACATATCGAGGCGCTCGAGAGACAATTTGAGCGCCTCTTAGCCCGCTCGGAGCGTCAGCGCAATATGACCATCCACGGCCATCTTCCTCCGCACTCGTTCGTAGAGGCGGCCAGCACCTTTCTCGGAACTGCGGGCTCCTATGCCGCTCGCGACCTTTTCCGCCACGACATGGGGCAAGAGGCGGAGGGATTGGTCCTGACGAGAGAGCGAACGGCCTTTGAGCGTGCCAAGCTCGCTCTCGCTGATGGTGATCGACTTGTGCCCACGCTCTTTCTCTGAAGAAATCGGCCCTTGAAGGGATAGTTCAGCCCAACCAAGACTTCCCTGGGATTCGCACGCGCGTTCCAACCGCCCTCTCTCATTTCAGGGCACTTCGCTGCAAAGAGGGCATCTTGGCCATTTTCTGTTTATCGTCGGCCAGCACCAGAATCGTCCGGAAAACTCTTCCTCTGCTAGTCCTGGTCATCGTAAGGACCAAGAAAACGCTCGCCGTTGAAATGAATTAGGTGACTCGGAGCGTCGGCACACCAGACCTCCGTCTCCCAGGCAATTACCGATAGGTATTTGCGCATTACAGCCCGATCGGGAAAGCAAGACACAAACACGAGGCCTGCGCTGCTGTTCTGAAACAGCGACCCGAGCTCAACATGACGCTTGCCATCAACTGGCCCGTGGGAGCTGGTGGCCTCCATCAGTACCAGCCAGTTGCGATCCTCCAGATAGACAACTAGGTCGGGAAGTTTTCCGTGCTTGTCGAGCTCGATTCCCAGAGCCGACAGCGCGACGCGATCAAAGATTGGGTCTGCTGCTCGCTTGCCGGAGTCACCGACATAGATCACCTTGGCGCCCGGAGTCCAGCGGGGGCAGAACTGCTCAAGAATTTCCTGTATCAGCAGATTCTGACCACCCGGACTAAGACGAATCTCCTTCCCGTCGGGAGTGATCACTGGAATCATCTCCTGCTCGCGCGCCGCGGCATAGGCTGCAATCAATCCAGGACGTTTGTCGAGGTATTTCTTGAGCGCTCGTGTCCACCTTTTTGACCCAACCAGCCGCAGGAGAGCGAAGGCCTCTACCTCAACCTGGTAGACATTCTTTGCACTGTTGGTTGCGCGAGAAGGGTCATCCGGGTTGAGAACGACCAAGCCAGCCTCAATGAACTGGTGGAGCGTCTGGCGTCTGATGGTCTCTCGAGTGTTGGGTTTGTAGTGCTTGCCGAAGTGTTGCGCCATCCAATTCATCATCGGGGTCACACCATGAAGATCCCGAGATGCTTCGCTCCATCTATTTCCAGGTTTCATGCCCAAGAGCGCAAGTAGCGTAAGGGCAGAGCGCTCGTTGCTTCGAGGTACGTCGAAACCAAGTTGCTGTAGGACGTCCCTTGCCTGCTCGACAAGTTCGCCAGGTTGAGTACTCACGCTGCGAGCTCCGCCTGCTCCTCTTGGCCAAGGACATCGTCCGGACGGCGCTCCCCCACTGCCAACGCCCGCAGAGCATTCATTGATGGGTAGCGAATCTCACGCAGGTCCGTCGCATTGATCTGCGTATGGCCATTGAACTGTCGAACGAATGAATCAACCGACTCTGAATTCAAATATGCGGCGAGTCCTTCCGCAAGTGCTCGATCAAGTCCTCGACCCTGACAATGAAAAACATTGAGATGGTTCTCGAAAGCCACCTGACTTGCTCCGGGATAGCTATTTGGGAAGCTGACCGCCGCCACAACTCGTTTTGGCTCCTCTCGAGAGGTAAAGCGCTTGACGAGTACGTAATGCTCATTAGGAAGCAAAAGGCCTTCGGTTTTATCGCAAACCTCTAGGCCCTGCGGCTTCCGTCCAGTGAGTGGCCACCTCACACTTCCACTTCGGATGTTCTGTGGGTAGATGAGCGGAACCGAGCCGACAGGTGACCCGCGAAGGTGTTGGCGGACCCGGAAGTCGACAACACGCCCGGTGCTGACGGAAATGTTCAGATCATGCAGGGATGCCGGCATCGCAAGCATCTCTTCGGCGCACTCGACGGCAGCTCGGTCAAGAGGCAGACGTATGAAGTGCGCCTCGTCATCCGGAAAAACAATCTGAGAGTGATCGCAGCGCCTAGTGGTTATCGAGCTGGAGGCATCTGAACTTGATGCGAGAACGACTTCCCCTGGGATAGACCCAACCCTCATCGAAAAGATCATGTTCTCCTGCAGGACATCGGCGTCAGAGAAGACCTTGTCCCGCGCAGTAAAGGCATGTATCTGGTCAAAGGTCGCTCGCTTGAGAAGTTCAGCTCTGAGATCCAGAAAATAAGGACCATTGGCAAAAGACCGAGGGGTAATTGCAACGAGTTGGCCGTCATCCGAAAGGGCCCGAATGGCTCGCAGCAAAAATGCTGCGTATAGATTCGTCGCCCGTACAGGCTCGGCATCACTTCTCAGCGCCTTGGCCTCCGCGCTTCTCGCGCTCAGCTTCTTATACGGCGGATTCATCAAAATTATGTTGCTCTCGCCCCGCTCAGGGGGTTCGAGAACGAAGTCGGCTTGGCGGATCTGGGGCCTAAGCGTCCTGCCGAATTGGGAAGCGAGACTTACTGCTTCGTTAAGGGTTTCACGCAAGGCGGGAACAACCTGACCATCCAGCTCGTATGCGCAGACATCCATGTCGGGATGCTCGGTCTCTACTAGCCAGCGACAGATGAGAGCCGCCGTCAAAGACCCTACGCCCGCTCCCGGGTCCAAGAGTCGCCAGGGTCCAGATGAATGTGCCATTCCGGCCAGAAGCTCAGCTGCCTCGGGTGGAGTAAAGAACTGCCCCAGACGCGAACGACTCTCACCGAGCTGAGCACTCACATCGACCCTCCTGCGCTCAATCCGCTCGCAAAATCTCTCCACCTCCTCCAGAAGCAGCCTCTTAGCTTGCGGTCCTGAGACCGAATTTCGGTAGGGCGTTTCCTCCATAGCCCCAGCCTATCTGCGACGGCGGAGCCACCATGTTGGCGCTCCAGCCAACCCCCTGACATCATTTGCTCAGCTGTGAATAGCGGCTTTCCAGCCGCTTCGCTTCATTTCAGGCACTTTTCGCCAGAAGTGCCCGACTCGCTGCGTATCGGCGCATATCCCTGCATATTTCACTTTCCTGCAACCATTTCTAGGTGGTCAGAAAGTGCTGCAAACATGGCTATTCTGGCGACTTCTCGCTCCCCGCCCTGCGTGGATCGCACCCAGGAGGTCGGCAGTTCGAATCCGCCTAGCTCACTATCTCTCAGTCGAACGCTGGCCCAAAAACCGGAATCCTTGAGGCCAGCCAGGTTTCCAAAGCCACGACTCTAAGTCCAGGGGCGGGTGCGGCAGTTCCAGGGCTACGCCGACCACATGAGCACCGAGGAGTTCCGCGGCGGGCTGAAGGCTCTTGAGTGACCTGGCGTGGCGATCAGCGCCGGGCTAGCTCTGCGCCGGAGCCTCCGCGTCGGCGACCTCGACCGTGTCCGCCGGGGCGTCCTCCCGTCTCGAGAGGGCGAGGAAGGGAAGGGCGAGGAGGGAGATTCCGGCTCCCAGCAGGTAGGACGGGGCGTAGCCCCAGACGTCGGCGGCGCGGCCGAGGACCGGCTGAGCCCAGACGCCGCCGGTCGAGGACATCATCGAGTCGAAGGAGAGGATCGTCGCCCGCTGGCGGGAGGGGATCAGGCCGTTGAGGTAGGCCTGGCGGATCGGGGTGGTCGCCGCGAAGAGCAGGCCCCAGATCACTATGAGGCCGATCGCCGCCCAGAAGGTCTCGAACACCGCGATCAGGCCGAGGCTGACGGCGCTGAGGGCGGCCATCGCGATCAAGGCCGAGGTGCGGCGGGTGAAGAGGCGGCGGATGCGGGGGGCGGCGATGCCACCGGCGATCTGCGCCCCGGCGACGATCGCCGCCACCAGGCCGGCGACTTGGTAGGCCTCGGGGTCGCCGTACAGTTCCAGGAGGTAGGGCTGCAGCGCGTAGAAGGCGTAGATGCCGACGCCGCCGGTGAACAGCGCCTGCACCATCAGCCACTTCGCCGCCGGGACCCGCCAGCCGTACTCGATCGAATCGGCGGCGACCTTTCGCATCTGGGCGAGCGGGCGGCCGCCCTTCTCCGGCGTGAAGCCGACGTCGTGCATCAGCCGGAAGGCGACCGCGAACATCACGATCAGGACCAGGCCGCGGAGCACGAACGGGACCCCGAGGCTGGTCTGCTGGGCGACGAACCCTCCCGCCACCGAGCCGGTCAGCATCCCCACCCCGGTGACGATCTGGCCGCGGCCGAACACCGTCTCCAGCTGGCCGGTGAAGCCGGTCGCGGCGAGTGCGTCGACCAGCCACGCCTCGACCGCGCCGGAGAAGAAGGTGAAGCCGAGCCCGAGCAGCATCGAGGAGACCGCCCACTGCCAGAACGGCGCCTCGACCTGCCACAGCAGCACGTAGAGGAAGGTCGAGAGGGTCAGCGTCACGGTGCCGAGCAGGTAGGAGGCGCGGCGCCCGACGGTGTCGGCGACGATCCCGGTCGGCACCTCGAACAGCACCATCCCGGCGGTGAAGAAGGCGTTGGCGGCAAACGCCTCGAGGTTCGAGAGCCCGGCGTCGAGCAGGAAGATCGTGTTGATCCCCCAGATGAACGAGGCCGCCAGCGTGTTGCCGAGCATCAGCGTCAGGTAGGTGCGCTGGATGGAGCGGGGGGTCGGCATCGGGCGGTTAGCATCACTCAGATGCCGCGGGCCTGTCGGATCGCTCTCCTGGTTGCGCTCTGCGGAGCGCTGCTCGCCCCTGCGGCAAGCGGCCTGGCGGGGGCCGGGAGCCAGGACCCGGAAGAGCGCTGGTGGCTTGGGCCTTACTTCGCCGGCATGCGGTTGACCGCCACGCCGGGCGAGACGGGTGGAGCGTTCGTCTACGGCGACTGCGAGCTCCCGGAAGGGGAGGGAGGGTGCGCTCCGCCGGTGCAGGTCCAGACCACGAGCAGCTGCGCGCGCAACCCGATCGGGCTCGACAGGATCCCGCGGGAAGTCTTCCTCCTGCGCGGGGGAGGGCTGGCGGCGGTCTACGAATTGATGGCCGACGTCGGGACCGGCCGCCAGACGGTGACCGTGTTCAGCAGCGAGCTCGAGCTGATGGGGGCGGCGCTGCGCGAAGTCCGGGCCCGATCGCACTCGGCCCCGCAGCTGCTGGCGCCGCCCGTGTACCCGCTGCCCGTCCTCCGCGAGCTGAAGCGGGTGACCGCGGCCGCGGAGCGGCTCGGCGGGATCGAGGCGATCGCCAGGGCGACCGACCTGCCGGCGGACGAGGTGAGGCTGCGCCTGCAGGTCGCCGAGCTGCTCGGGCCGGACGCGCTCGCCGGCGTTCCCGTCCCGAAGATGTCGACGGCCACCGTGGAGCGGCTGCGCCAGCTCGCCTTCCTGGCGCAAGAGGAACCGCGCCGGACCGCCCGCCGGCACGGGATCTCGGTGGCGGCCCTGCGGGCGAAGGTCCGCCGGGTTCGCGGCCTCACCGGCAGCTGCTGAGCCCTAGTCGAAGTGGTATTCGGGGTACAGGTCCGCCCCGTAGTCACCGGTGCGGAGCGGAGCGGCGCCGAGCAGCGGCACCCGGATCGTGCTCCGCCAGAGGTCGCGACCGTAACGACCCTCCCTGAAGGTCGCCCGACCGCGGAAGGGCCGCGGCGGGCGCAGGGTCGCGGTGCCCGCCTCGTGGTCGAAGACGAAGGCGGAGATGCCGCCGGGGGCGAAGGTCAGCCGGGCGATCTGCATCCCTTCGCGCTCTTCGCTCTGCGCGCCGTAGAAGACGCTCTGCCCTCCCCGCTTGCCGTAGTGAACGCCGGCGGCGAATAAGCAGAAGCAACGACGGCTCTGGGCGTGCAACGACGCTGATCCTCTCTCGCCCCGAGAGCCCGGCCCCGCCGGCCGCGCGGCCCACTTCGACATCAAGCCTTCCCCGCCGAAGCAGCGCCACTCCGAGATCACGCTCATCGACCCCTCCGCCTGCGGCCCCTCGATCCGCGTGTAGCCGCGCTCGCCGGTGAAGTCGATCGTCCCGGTGAAGACCCCCTCGCGCAGCGTCCGCGGCTCGCCTTCGCACCCCGGCGACGGCTCGGTCTCACTCAGCGTCCTGGTCGGCGTGAAGGCGACGTCGATGCGCCCCAGGCGCCCGAACCGCACCTTCAGGCCCGACCTGCTGACCTCGCCCTTCACTTCGTATCTGACCAGGCGGCCTTTGCGCTCCAGTTCAAGCGTCACCATCTCGTCTTCGGAGGTTTCGAGCTGCGCGCGCAGGCCGTTGCTCGCCTTCGGCTCGAGTTCGACGCGGACGATCGTCCCGCCTTCCGGACC
>JALZHV010000181.1 GCA_030860625.1 Actinomycetota bacterium | reverse complement strand
GCGCTGGCCTCGGGAGGGCCGGCCACGGCCACGGACCTGGCCGATCGTCTGCCGATCACGCGACAGGCGATCGCCAAGCACCTGGCCCTGCTCGCCGAGGTCGGCCTGGTGACGGCCGAACCGGGGGAGCGGCGCCGGGTGCGGTACCGGCTGCGCTCTGCACCGATGCAGGTGGCGCAGCAGTTCCTGGCCGCGCTGGCCCGCGACTGGGACGGCCGGCTCGACGCGTTGAAAGACCACCTCGATCGGTGAGCTCGGCCTGCCCCCGCCCGGTCAACAGGTGCGACGGACGGAGGAATGCACACACCCCCTGACAGCGACCGGTCAGCGGCTCGCCCTGGCCACCAGCGGGATGCCCTCGCGGTAGGTCGACACGACCGGAGCCCAGCCCAGCTCGCGTCTGGCCTTGGCGTTGGAGACGCGCATCGAGGTTGTCATGAGCGTGTGGAGGTACGGGATCGCCCGCAGCATCCAGGTCGGCACCCGCCGCGGCCGTCGCACCGCCAGCTCGGCCGCGAGCGCGTCCAGGTAGTCGGCCCAGCGCACCGGCTCGTCGTCGACGATGTTGTACGCCTGTCCGGCGCGCCCCTTCTCCAGGGCCGCCACGGTCGCGGCGGCGGCGTCCTCGGTCGAGACGAAGGAGAAGGTGCCGGTCCCCTTGCCGACGATCGGAAAGCGCCGCTTTTCGACCTGCTCGGCTTCCTGCCCGCCGCGGTCGAAGTAGGTGCCGGGACCGTAGAACCACCCGTAGCGGAGGACGAGCCCCTCCAGGTCCGTCTCCCGCACCTGCCGCTCGAGGTCGGCGACCGCCACCCCCGGCCCGGCCCGATCCTCGATCGCCTCCTCCTCCCCCTTCGTCCAGCCGCCCTCCTGCCGGTAGACGAAGGCGATGCTCTCGGCGACCATCCGCCGCGCTCCCGCCGCCACCGCCGCCTCGACGAGGTTCCGCGTCCCCTCCCTGCGGATCCTGTTCGTCGGCTCCAGCCAGTCGCTCTTGCGGTCATACCGCTGCGGCAACGCCGTCAGCAGATGCACCACCACCTCCGGCCGCGCGGCAACCACCGCATCGCGCAGCCCCTCGGCATCGAACGCATCGCAAACCACCGCCTCCGCTCCAACTTCGCGGATCTGCGCAGCCCGCTCCTCCCGCCGCGTCATCCCGACGACGTCGTGGCCCGCGGCAGCGAGTTGCCTAACTACAGGTCTCCCAATCGCCCCAGTTGCTCCGGCGACGAAGACGCGCATCCCCAACTACCAGATGAAGATGTCTTGCCCGTAGAAGATGCGGTTGTAGATCTCGGGCTGGTCCGACATGAAGGTCCGCAGGCAGCCGTGGCTGGCGGGGTAGTCCGGCACCGAGTTGTAGCCGTGCACCGCGTAGCCGCCGTAGAAGTACCAGGAGTAGTACATCCCGTGGGAGTTGAGGCCCGGTTCGGTGCGGATCATCTCGTAGTGGCCGGTGACGGTCGGGGTCGAGGACTTGCCGGAGGAGATCGGGTAGATCGCGTACGGCTCGTCGCCTTTGGTGAAGACCAGCACCTGCTTGGAGAGCGGCGCCTCGAGGTGATCGCCGGCGCCGGGATGGCGAACCTCGTAGCCGCCCTTGCCGGAGAAGACGTTCTTGACCAAGCCCTTGCCCGCTCGCATGGTGCGGGCCATGTCGTTGACTTTGCGGTAAGCGAGGACGCCGCGGGCGGTCTTGCCGCCGAAGCAGCGACCGTCGTTGGCGATGTAGCCCATCTCCCGCATCGCCTTCTTGAAGCCGATGACGACGTCGCCGCACTGGCCGCGGCGGAGCGCCGGGAAGCTGACCTTCCAGCTCTTGCGGACGGTGCTGTCGGGGCCGAGCGCGGGGGTCGCGACATGCTTGGCCTGGACCGCGTACTTGCCGTTCTCGTCGATTCGGATCTTGGTTCGGAAGGTCCCCTTGCCGCCCGCCTTCTGGACCGGCAGGTTGCGGGCGAAGAGCTTGCGGCCGTCGAGGTAGAAGGTGACTTTGACCTTCTCGCCGGCGACGAACGGCGCCAGGGTCCCGGTCACCGGGACCGTCTGCATGATCTGGGCGCGGCCGTTGTCCAGCTTGCCGACCTTGATCTTCACCGTCGCCTCCGGCACGGGAGCCGGCGTCGGCTTAGCCGGCTTCTTCGGGGTCGCCGCGACCGCCGTGGCGGGCAGGGCGAAGACGCAGACGAGGGCGAGGAGGAACGAGAGGCGGCGGGTCACAGAGCGGAATCCTACTGCGCCGCCAGGGCGACGGAGTTGTTCAGCATGTGCAGCAGGATCCCGGGCACGATCGAGCCGGTCTTCTCGTAGAGCAGGCAGAAGATGAAGCCGAGCGCGATCAGCGGCGGCACGGCGCTGATCCCGGTGAGGGCATGGGGAATGCCGAAGATCGCCCCGGCGATCAGCGCCGCCGGCACGCGCGGCAGCCGCTCCCGCAGGCCGCCGAAGACCATCCCCCGAAAGCAGAGCTCCTCGAAGATGCCCGCGCAGAAGACGATCAGCAGGACCTGGACCGGGATCGGGCCGAACCCGTCGGCGATGTCTTCCTGTTCCGGCGCGCCGAATACCGCCGTGTAGACCATCGCGAAGAGCAGGTAGGCGCCGACCGCGGCCGCCATCCACTTGAACGCCGAGAGGTGGAAGGGCCGCACCCCCAGCCGCTCCAGCGCCTCCCCCAGCGAGCGGGCGCCGCTGGAGCGGGCGATCGCCAGCGAGGCCAGCAGGAAACCCAGCACCGTCGCCACCTGGGCGACCACGTTGCCGGTCGTCGTCAGCTCCCCTTCCGCGTCGACGAAGAAGAGCGCCGGGATCGCCAACCCGAAGCCGATCACGAACGCCAGCAGCGCCCCCAGCAGCGCCCCCGAAGGACCCCAGTTCGAGGGCGGGAAGCTCCGCTCGGGCGGCCCGGCGACGGGCGGGGTGGCTAGGTTGCCCTCCATGTCGCCCGCAGTCTCACAGGTCTCGCGCACGACCCGGACCCGGTTGCGCATCCTCCGCCGCCTCGCCTACCTCGCCGTCTTCCTGGTCGTGGCGATGCTGGTGCTCGGCCAGTTCACCGAGCTGAAACGGCTGGCGACCGGCGTCCTCGCCTCGACCGCCCTCGTCGTCGCGGTCGTCGGCTTCGCCGCCCAGCGCACGCTCGCCAACGTGATCGCCGGCATCCAGATCGCGGTCTCGCAGCCGATCCGGATCGGCGACCGCCTCACCTTCGAAGAATGCGAGGGGCGGGTCACCGACATCACCCTCTCCTACACCTACCTCGACCCCGGCGACGGCAGCACCGTGGTGATCCCCAACCAGCTCCTGACCGAAGGGATCGTCCACAACCGCTCCACCGAAGACACCGTCGCCTGACCGCGGCGGAGGCGAAGTACCCTCTGCCTTGATGACGCAGCGCAACCGGCGACGTCAGCGTCGAGGGGGGATCGGCGCCAAGCTCATGCTCGTGTTCGGCGGCGTCTTCGTCGTGCTCACGATCGCCACCATCGCGATTGCCTCCTGGGTCCTCGACGTCGCCGCCGAGGCTCCCTCGCTGCGCTCCTGCAAACCGATCGAGCGGGGCGGCAACACCGTCCTCTACGCGGCCGACGGCTCGAAGCTGGGCGTGGTCCGCTCGCCCGAAGTCCGCTCGCTGGTCTCGATCGAGCGAGTCCCGAAGACCCTTCAGCTGGCGACGGTGGCGATCGAGGACCAGCGCTTCTACCAGCACGAGGGTCTCGACTTCGAGGGGATCGCCCGCGCCGCACTCAAGGACCTGGAAGCGGGCGAAGTCGTCGAGGGCGGCTCGACGATCACCCAGCAGCTGGTCCGCAACCTCTGCATCCCCAACCCCGAGCGCACGCTCGAGCGCAAGATCGAAGAGGCACAGCTGGCCGTCGAGTACGCCGAGCGGCACAGCCGCAAGGAAATCCTCGGCTCCTACCTCAACGTCGCCTCCTACGGGACGGTGGAAGGGAGCACGGCGGTGGGCGTCGGCGCCGCCTCGAAGATCTTCTTCTCGAAGCCGGTCTGGAAGCTGAAGCTGCCCGAAGCGGCGCTGCTGGCGGGGCTGCCGCAGGCGCCCTCCGAATACAACCCCTTCCTCGAGCCGCGGGACGCGAAAGCGCGCCGCAACCAGGTCCTGCGCCAGATGGAGAAGCTCGGCCACATAAGCGAGGAGCGGGCGCGGGCGGCGATGGCGAGCGGCCTGCGGGTGAACCTCGACGAGAGCTACTTCGAGCACCGCGAGCCCTACTTCTTCGACTACGTCGAAAACAGGCTGATCGAGGAGTACGGGCCGAACACCGTGCGGCGCGGCGGCCTCGAGGTCCACACGACGATCGACCCGGAGATGCAGGAGGTGGGGCTGGAAGCGATGCGCTCGGCCCTGCCCTACTCGACCGACCCCGCCGCGGCGCTGGTCTCGGTCGACCCCCGCAACGGCCACATCCGCGCGATGGTCTCCAGCTCCAGCTACGACAGCAGCCAGTTCAACCTCGCCGCCCAGGGGCACCGGCAGCCGGGCTCGACCTTCAAGACCTTCGTGCTGGCGACGGCGATCAAGCAGGGGGTCGACCCCTACTCGACCTACTACGCCTCGAAGCCGCTCGACCTCTACCTGCCGCAGTGGGG
>JALZHV010000180.1 GCA_030860625.1 Actinomycetota bacterium | reverse complement strand
TCGCTTCTTCTTTTTCCGGGGTGGAGGAGGAGGCGGTTTCGCTGCCTCGACCGCAGCCGCCCCACCTGCGGTAGCCGTAGCCGGCGGCGGCACCACTTTCTGAATCACCAACTGCTGCCCGATCGTCCAGACATTCGTGGTGATCCAGTAGAGGATCAGCCCGGCCGGGAAGCTGAGGATGAAGGGCACGAAGATCAGCGGCAGCGCGAACAGCAGCATCCGCTGGCTTTTGTCGGCGGTGACCGACATCACCAGGCCGGAGATCAGCTGCGTGCCGATATAGAGGACGAGGAGGAGGATCAGTTCGCCGCCGGCCGCCTTCTCGGTCAGATCGTTGATGAAGAGGAAGGGCGCACCGCCTGGGCCGACGTCGTCGGGAAGCTCGTCGCGGAGCAGGAAGAAGAGCGTGATGAAGACCGGGATCTGCGCCAGCAGCGGGAAGCAGGAAGCGAGCGGGTTGACTTTGTTCTCTTTGTAGATGCGCATCATTTCCTGCTGCATGCGCTGTCTGTCGTTCTTGTACTTCTCCTGCAGCTCCTTGATCTGCGGCTGCAGCGCCTGCAGGGCGCGCATGCCTTTCAGCTGTTTGTAGGTCAGCGGCAGCAGCACCGCCCGGGTGACGAAGGTGAGGGCGATGATCGACATGCCCCAGCCGAGCCCGACGTCGTCGTGGAAGAACTGCAGCACCCCGTTCGCGATATCGATCAGCGGCTGGAGGATGTTTGCGGTCAGGGGCGTCACGGGCGGGGGGTCTCTCCGTGGTACTCGGCGGGGTGGACAGGGCCGGTGCGGAGCGTGAATCTATCGGGGACGGGGTCGAAGCCGCCGTGACTGAAGGGGTTGCAGCGCAGAATCCGCCAGCCGGCGAGGAGGAAGCCGCGGATCACGCCGAAGCTCTCGACCGCTTCCACCGCGTAGGCGGAGCAGGTCGGCTCGTACTTGCAGCGGCGCGGGAAGGCCGGGGAGATCCAGTGCTGGTAGCCCCGGATCGGGGCCAGGAAGATGCGTTTCACGTGGAACGCCCCCCGCCCCGTTTCACGTGGAACGGACCTTCCCGAGGGCCTCTTCGAGGTTGCCGACCACGCCGTTCGTTCCTTCCCGCTCGATCAGGTCCTTGATCTCAGAGCGGGCGACGATCACGAAATCATGCTTGGGAGGGAGCTTGTCGGTGAGGCCCCAGAACGCCTCCCGCAAGGCCCGCTTCACCTTGTTGCGCTCGACGGCACCGCCCACCTTGCGGCTAACGGAGACACCTAGCCGCACGTCCTCCCGCTCCTCGTCCTTGCGCGGGAAGGTGTAGAGCACCAGATATCTGGTCGCGTGCGAAGAGCCGTCGCGATAGACACGGTCGAACTCGCCGCTCCGCGAGAGGCGCCGACGCCGACCGGGCATTAAGGAGTGAGGCGCTTACGCCCTTTACGCCGGCGGCGCTTGAGGACAGCTCGGCCGCCGCGGGTGCTCATGCGCGCGCGGAAGCCGTGCGTCTTGGCGCGCTTCCGCTTCTTTGGCTGATAGGTGCGCTTCATTGCCGCGGGAAGTATACGGACGAGGGCCGGAAGAGGACGGAAATCTTTTCTGCGGCATTTGCGAGGCGCCCCGATTGGCTCCTCAGGCACGCCGCTATGGTCGCCGACCGGTGGCCGATGACTCCCCAAGACACCAGTTCGAGGCGCTCTGGCGAACAACCCGCGAGCGCCTCGCGGCGTCTGTCCCGGAGTCGACCTACCGCCTCTGGCTTGAGCCCCTCGAGGTGGCGGGAGTCGAGGGCGAGACCCTCTACCTGAGCGCCCCGGAGGGGATTCGCGCCTGGACCGAACGGCGCTACTCGTCGCTGATCGCCGAAGCGCTGAGCGAGGTCGACGCGACCGTGCGCCACGTAAGCTTCGCCGAGCCGCGACCAGCCGACGCTCCGCGGGCCTCGGAGGTCGAGCTGAATCCGAACTACACCTTCGAGCGGTTCGTGATCGGCCCCGGCAACCGCCTCGCCCACGGAGCCGCCCTCGCCGTCGCCGAGGCCCCCTCGGAGGCCTACAACCCGCTCTTCCTGCACGGCCCGCCGGGGCTGGGCAAGACCCACCTGCTGGCGGCGATCGCCAACTACCTGCGCGACAACGCCCCCGGCCTCAGCGTCCGCTACACGACCGCCGAGTCGTTCACCAACGAGTTCGTCGCCGCGCTGAAGGCCAAAGGCAGCGACGGCTTCAAGGCCCGCTACCGCGACATCGACGTCCTCCTGATCGACGACGTCCAGTTCCTCGAGGGCAAGCCGGCGACCGAGGAGGAGTTCTTCCACACCTTCAACGCCCTGTACGAGTCCGGGAGCCAGCTGGTCCTCTCGGCCGACCGCATCCCCAGCGAGCTCTCGACCCTCGCCTCCCGCCTCCGCGACCGCTTCGAGTGGGGGCTGACGGTGGCGGTCGAGCCCCCCAACCTGGCAACGCGCCTCACCGTCCTGCGCCGCCTGGTCGAGGAGGCCGGGGTCGAGATCGCCGACGCCGGCGCCCTCAACGAGCTCGCGAACCGGATCGACGCCAACGTCCGCCAGCTCCACGGCGCCCTCACCCGGGTGATCGCCCACGCCTCGCTGATGGCCCGGCCCCTCAGCTCCGAGCTGATCGCCGAAGTGATCCCGGGAAGCCGCTCGCAGCGCCCCGCCACCTCGGTCGAGGAGATTCAGCAGCGGGTCGCCGAGCGGTTCGGCATCTCCCGTGCCGAGCTCGTCGGCTCCAGCCGCGCCGCCACCCCTCTGCGGGCGCGGCAAGTGGCGATCTTCCTCACCCGCGACCTCACCGACCTCTCCCTTCCCCAGATCGGCCGGCTCTACGGCGGCCGCGATCACACCACCGTCCTCAACTCCCTGCGCCGGGTCGAAGCGAGCCTCGACGAGGACCCGGATCTGGCCGAGAAGGTCCGGGAGTTACGCGGAGCAATCCACAACCCGGTGGCCGGGGAGCGCTGACAGCCGCCCGCACTGCAAGAATCCCCAGCCTCCCACAGCGGCTTCCACACCCCGAAAACCGCTGTTCCAGGCGGAATGGCTCGCGAAACCGACTCTTTCCACAGCCCCTAATCCAAATCGAAAAGGCATTCATCAGTTGAAGCTCACGACCAAACGAGAAGACCTCGTCTCCAAGCTCTCGATCGTCTCCAGGGCTGTTTCCACTCGCGCCGCCACCCAGGCCCTCTCGGGTGTTCTCCTCAGCGCCTCTGCCGGCAGGGTCACCCTCGCCGCCACCGATCTCGACCTCGGGCTGGAGACGACGCTCGACACCGACGTCGCCGAGGAGGGGTCCGTCCTCCTCCCCGGCCGGCTCTTCGCCGACATCGCCCGCTCGCTGCCCGACCCGACGGTGGAAATCGAATCGCGCGAGGCCGAGCGCGACGTCGAGATCCGCAGCGGCGGCTCCAGCTTCCACCTGCGGGTGCTGCCGGTCGAGGACTTCCCGAAACTCCCGCAGCCGCAGGAGGAGGGCAGCCTGAGGATTCCGGCCGCGGCGCTGGAAGAGAGCATCGACCTGGTCGCGCGGGCCGCCTCGCGCGACGACATGCGCCCGGTCCTGACCGGCGTCTTCGTCACCGCCAGCGGCAGGGAGATGACGATGGTCGCCACCGACTCCTACCGGCTTGCGGTGAAGCGGACCGAGCTGGAGGCGGACCTCGGCGGCGAGCTCGAGGCGAACATCCCGGCGCGGGCGCTGAAAGAGCTCGGCCGGATCCTCGCCTCCGAGGGCGCGGGCGAGGCGACGATCTCGCTGCTCACCAACCAGGCCGTCTTCTCGGCAGGGGCGATCCTCCTCTCGACGAGGCTGATCGACGGCCAGTTCCCCAACTTTCGACAGCTCCTGCCCGAGTCCTACGAGCACGACGTGCGGCTGCCGCGCTCGGAGTTCCTCGACGTCACCCGCCGGATCAGCCAGCTGGCCCAACGCAACGCGCCGCTGCGGCTCTCGTTCGAGTCCGGGGAGCTGGCGGTCTCCGCCGAAACGCCGGATGTCGGCGACGCGCGGGAGACGATGCCCGCCGCCTTCGACGGCGAGCCGCTGGAGATCGGTTTCAATCCCGAGTTCCTCAAGGAGGGAATCGAGAGCGTCAGCGGCGAGGAGGTTCTGATGCGGCTGATCTCGCCGCTGCGGCCGGGGCTGCTGCAACCGGTGGAGGGGGAAGACTTCCGCTACCTGGTGATGCCGATCCGCCTCAACGTCTGAGGCGGTGTCCCGGTGCTGGTCACCGCGATCGAGGCGAAGCCGCTCCGCAGCCTCGACCGGGTGCGGGTCGAGCTGGCGGCCGGGATCGTCAGCGTCATCGGCCCCAACGGCACCGGCAAGACCAACCTCGTCGAGGCCCTCTACTTCGCCCTCACCGGGCGCTCTTTTCGTACCTCCGACCGCCGCGACCTGATCCCGTTCGGCGGCAACCTGGCGCGGGCGGAAGCGACCGTGCGCGACGAGGACGGCGTCGAGCACGAGCTGATGGCCGCGGTCAGCCGCACGGAAGGGAGGCGGCACCTGCTCGACGGCAACCCGGCCGACCCGGCGACGCTGGCGCGCAGCCGCCCTCCCGTCGCCGTCTTCGCGCCGGACCGGCTGACGCTGGTGAAGGGGCCGCCGGCGGAGCGC
>JALZHV010000179.1 GCA_030860625.1 Actinomycetota bacterium | reverse complement strand
GCGCCGAGTCGTAGCGGAAGTTGATCTCGTGCTGGCCGAGGTTGCACTCGCCCTTGGAGTTCTCGACCTCCATCCCCGCCCCGGCCATCTCGTTGCGGATCCGCCGGATCAGCGGCTCGACCCGCGCCGTCCCCAGCAGCGAGTAGTCGATGTTGTAGAGGTTGGCCGGCTCGAGGTCGTGGAAGCCGCGCTTCCAGGCGTCCTCGTAGGTGTTGCGGAAGACGATGAACTCGAGCTCGGTGGCGGCGTTGGCGGTCATCCCGCGCTCGGCCAGCCGGGCCAGCTGCCGGCGCAGGATCTGCCGCGGCGAGGCGACGACTTCGCGGCCGTCCGACCACTGCAGGTCGGCCATCACCATCGCCGTCGCCGGCAGCCACGGCACCATCCGCAGCGTGTCGAGGTCGGGCACCATCTCGAAGTCGCCGTAGCCGGTGTCCCAGGAGGACATCGCGTAGCCGCCGACCGTTTCCATGTCGACGTCGACTGCGAGCAGGTAGTTGCACCCCTCCGCCCCGTGCTCGAGCACGTCGCCGAGGAAGTGCGAGGCGGTCAGCCGCTTGCCCTGCAGCCGTCCCTCCATGTCGGCGATCGCGAGCAGCACGGTGTCGACCGTGCCGTCCGCGACCGCCCTCTTCAGCTCCTCGACCGTCACCTACATCACGTTACGCCGCCGCCCTCACGGGCGGTTCGGCCCGACCTCGGGTTCGGGCCCGATCTCCTTCTCGATGTCGATCTCTCGCACCTGCCCGGTGAAGTGCTTGCGGGCCGAGAGCAGCCAGGCCGCTCCCGCCAGCAGGATCACGACGCCGACCATCAACGGCGCGTAGTTCAGCGATTCCCAGGAGAATTCGTCGCTGAAGGGCACCGCCTCCGGGGTGAAGGGCAGGCAGAAGATGATCGTGATCAAGGCGACCCAAAAGGTCGCGAACGCGTTCATCCACTTGTACTTGCGGCCGTTGTTCCAGGGGCCGGGCTCGAAGTCGTCGCCCACCCGCCAACGCAGGAAGATCGGGATCACGTAGGCGATGTAGAGGCCGATGACCGTGATCGAGACCACCGCGAAGAACGCCCACGGGACTTCTTCGCCGTTCCCCTTCAGGGCGGGCAGGGTGATGATCAGCGCCGCCGCGGCCATCGCCAGCACGGCGTAGATCGGCACCCGCTCCTTGTTCACCCGCGAGAGCACGCCCGAGGCCCGGTGCCCGAAGCCTTTGTCGCGCGAGAAGGCGTAACACATGCGCGAGGCGCTGGTCAGGCAGGCGGCGCCGCAGAAGAGCTGGCCGACAACGGAGATGATCAGGACGAACTTGGCCCAGCCGGATCCGAGAGCGGTTTCGAAGATCGAGGGCGAGAAGCCGCCCGCTTCGTTGATCGCATCGACGTTGGTGGCGGCGAAGGTGATCGCCAACAACACAATCCAGCCGATCAGCGCCGAGTAGAAGATCGACCGCCAGACTCCCTTGGCCGCCGCCTCGGCGGCGTCGTGGGTCTCCTCGGAGATGTGGGCCGAGGCGTCGAAGCCGGTGATCGTGTACTGGGTCAGCAGGAAGCCGAGCGGGAGGACGTAGAACCAGTACATCCCGTCGCTGAAGCCGCTGTTGTTGATCCGCTCGGTGAAGACGAAGTCGACGCTCTGGTGCGTGTCGGGGACGATGATCAGGACCAGGACGATCGCGGCGACGCCGAGCACGTGCCACCAGACCGAGACGCTGTTGACCAGCGAGAGCAGGTGCGTTCGTCGCACGTTGACCGCCGTGTGCAACAGCAGGATCAGCGCGAACAAGAGGAAGACCTCGCCGAGTATGTGCGCTTCGTCGCCGAAGTTGACCCCGAGCAGGTTCACCCCGTAGAGGCCGAGGACGACGTTGAGGAAGGTGGCGCAGGCGTAGTCGACCGAGGCGACCACGGCCGCCAGGCCGATCAGGTTGAACCAGCCGGTGAACCAGGCCCAGATCGGCCCGCCGAGCCGGCCCGACCACCAGTAGATGCCCCCCGCGGTGGGGTAGGAGGAGACCAGCTCCGCCATGCAGAAGCCGATGATCAGGATCGGGATCGAGATCAGCGGCCAGCCCCAGGAGATCGCGATCGGGCCGCCGTTGTTCCACGCCTGGCCGTAGGTGGTGAAGCAGCCGGCGAGGATCGAGATGATCGTGAACGAGATCGCGAAGTTGGAGAAGCCGCTCCAAGCTCGGTTCAGCGATTGTTTGTAGCCGAGCTCCGCGAGACGTTTTTCGTCGTGGCTCTGGGGGGACGAGACGTTGCTCTCCATACAGGCTTCCCTTTCCTGTAGACCCTCGTTAATGGTTTAGCGAACCGACCTATAGGGTTCGGAGCGAGCCTAAATCGCGGGCTTGACCTCTGTCAATGGCGGGGGAGAATCATTCAGCTCCATGGCCTCCCTGGCGGACACCCTTGGACCGATCTCAGCCCGGCTGGGAGAGCTCGAAGGGGAGCCGGTCCCGCTCGAGGGCGGGATCACCAACCGCAACTACCGCGTCCGTTTCGCCGGCGAGGACGTCGTCGTGCGGCTGCCGGGCAAGGACACGGCGCTGCTGGAGATCGACCGCGCGGCCGAGCGGGCGGCGGGCGAAGTGGCGGCGCGGGCCGGAGTCGGGCCGGAAGTGCTGGCGATGCTCGACGACCCGCCCTGCCTGGTCACCCGCTTCCTCGTCGGCGAGCCGGTCGGCCCCGAGGAGCTGCGCGAGCCGGCGGCGGTGGCCGAGGTGGCGGCGGCGCTGCGGGCGCTGCACGCCTGCGAGGAAGGGATGCCGAGCACGTTCTCGAGCTTCCGGATCGTCGAGACCTACGCGGCGCGGATCGCCGACCGCGGCGCCACCGTCCCCGCTTCGTACGAGTGGGCGGCGGCGGCCGCGCTGCGGATCGAAGCGGCGCTGGTCGGGCCCGAGCACGAGCCGGTCCCCTGCCACAACGACCTGCTCGCGGCCAACTTCATCCGCACCCAGCGGGGGATCCGGATCGTCGACTGGGAGTACGCCGGCTGCGGCGACCGCTACTTCGACCTCGGCAACTTCGCCGTCAACAACGAGCTCGACGAGGCGGGCGAGGCGGAGCTGCTCGCCGCCTACTTCGAGGCGCCGGCGAGCGAGCGGCGGTTGGCGGCGCTGCGGCTGATGCGCTTCATGTCCGACTTCCGCGAGGCGATGTGGGGGGCGGTGCAGAGCACGATCTCCGACCTCGACTTCGACTTCGCCGGCTACTGCGAGAAGCACTTCGCGCGGATGCGCGACCTCTACGGGGAGGGGCGGCTGGAGCGGCTGCTGGAGGAGGCCGGCGGTGCCGCGGGCTGAGCTGCCGGACAGGGCGCGCTGCGTGATCGTCGGCGGCGGCGTCGGCGGCGCCTCGCTCGCCTACCACCTGGCGAAACTGGGCTGGGAGGACGTGGTCCTGCTGGAGCGCTCGCAGCTCACCTCCGGCTCGACCTTCCACTCGGCCGGGCTGGTCGGGCAGCTGCGCGGCTCGGTCTCGCTGACGAAGATGATGATGCATTCGGTCGAGCTCTACCGGCGGCTGAAGGACGAGTCCGAGTTCGACCCCGGCTGGACCGAGTGCGGCGGCATCCGCCTCGCCTCCAGCAAGGAGCGAATGGAGGAGCTGCGCCGCCAGGCCGGCTGGGCGAAGACCTTCGGGCTGCCGCTGGAGCTGATCTCCGCCGAGGAGGCGCAGGAGCTCTTCCCGCTGATGTCGACCGAGGGGGTGCTCGGCGCCGCCTGGCTGCCGACCGACGGCTACATCGACCCGGCGCAGCTGACCTACGCGCTCGCCGACGGCGCCCGCCAGGGCGGCTGCCGCATCTTCACCTCGACCCGGGTGACCGGGATCGACGTCCGCCACGGCCGCGTCCGCGGCGTCCGCACCGACAAGGGCGACGTCGAGGCCGAAGTCGTCGTCGACGCCGGCGGCATGTACGCCGCCGAGATCGCCCGCCTCGCCGGCGTCCGCGTGCCGCTGCTGCCGATGTCCCACCAGTACCTCGTCACCCAACCCCACGAGGCCGTCCGAGAAGCCCGCGAATCCGCCAAGGCGTGGTTGAGCTTTGGCGTGCATAACACGCCTAACCTCAACCACGCACGGGGGCATTTGCCGACTTTGCGGGATCCCGACCTGCTCGTCTACTACCGCGAGGACGGGGACGGGCTGGTGATGGGCGGCTATGAGCGGCAGAGCGAGCCGGCGTTCCTGCCGGGCGGGCCGAGCCGGGTCGAGGCGATCCCCCAGGACTTCAACGGGCGGCTGCTCGAAGAGGACTGGGAGCGCTTCAAAGAGATCACCGAGAACTCGAAACGGCGGGTGCCGGCGATGGAGGAGATCACCGTCACCAAGCTGATCAACGGGCCGGAGGCGTTCACTCCCGACAACGAGTTCTGCCTCGGCGAGACCGAGGTGACCGGCTTCTTCGTCTGCGCCGGCTTCTGCGCGCACGGGCTCGCCGGCGCGGGCGGGATCGGCAAAGTCGTCGCCGAGTGGATCGCCGACGGCGAACCGAGCCTCGACCTCTGGCACATGGACATCCGCCGCTTCGGCGCCCAGTACCGCTCCCCCGCCTACACCCACGCGCGGATCAAGGAGACCTACGAGACCTACTACGACATCCGCTACCC
>JALZHV010000178.1 GCA_030860625.1 Actinomycetota bacterium | reverse complement strand
GTTGAGGACGAACTTCAAGACCGGCACGTCCGGAACGTTGCGGAAGACCGTCTTCAGGCCCCCGCGACTGGAGCTGATCACGCCGCGCAGGTGGATGTCCACCTGGCCGCGCAGGTCGACCAGCAGGTCCGGCAATTCGTTGTCGGAGGACACGAGGTACACCTTGCCCTTCAACGGTTTGTCGAGCAGCGGCGATTTCGCCCAGCCCTTTCCGTAGACCGAGGCCTTCGGGCAGTTGTGAGCGGCCAGCTGCGGCCGGGTGCACACGGTGCCGATGTGGCTCTGGTCGAGGAACAGCGAACGCGGCATCGTCAGGGCCGTGCGGGCGACGTTGGCATCGCCGTCACGGGCCGTCAGGACCGCCTTGAGGCGCGGGTTCTTGTCCCGCTTGGTGCCGCCGAACAGCTTCACCTTCAGCTTCGGCTTGAAGCCGAGGCCGCGGCATTCGGTGGCCTGGAACGGATCGCTGACAGCGAGGGTGCTGAACGCCGCCGGGTTGGTCGGGTCAGCGCCACCGCCGTTGATCGTCCCCGCCGTTGCCTGCGCGTTGCAGTTCGTCGGGTTGATCATGAACCGGTCGCGATCGATGTTGATGTCGATCCTGCGGATGTCCAGCTTCACTCCGCCGAAGACGTCAGGGATGACGTCGGAGACGGCGCGGATCTGGGCGGTTTCCGGGTCGACGTTGAGCGCCACCCGGACGACCACGTTGCCGAGGTCGAACGGACCGGCCACTGCCGGGGTGATGGTGACCATCGAGAGCGGCGCGCCCTTGTAGGGGCCGGCCAGGTAGGCCTTGCCGCCGAGCTCCAGCGGGTTGGTGCCGGTGCCCGATTTGGTCGTGACTTTGCCGATCTGGCTCTCGTTCGAGCAGCTCGGGTTAGCCTGCTCGGCTTTGCCGCTGCTCGTCTCGGCGGCCGCGATGGCCCCCTCCGGGCAGTAAGGGATCCCGGCGAGTTTGCCGGTCAGGCCCTTCGGCAGGGTGACGTCGACCACCTTCAGCTCCTGGTTGCCGTCATCCCTTGTAATCGCAACGCGGAACGGCGAGTAGGAGCCGGCTTTCTGGCTGTTGGTGTCCGCCTCGTAGGTCGGGGCGAACTTCCGCTCCGCCATGGTTTTCGGACAGGCGCCACCAGTCGGATCCAGGGTCAGCGTGACTTTGCTGCCGGCCGGTTTTTCTTCCCCGGGGCGGGCCCACGGTTCGAACCGGCTCGTGCCCTCAGCCGAACAGACGGGCGCGCTGGAGAGGACTTTTTTCGAGGCATCGAAGTGGACTTTGATGGTCTCGAACGGCACCTGCGGGAGGCCCGCCGGCTGATCGGTGAACTGACCTTTGATGTCGTCGTAGATTTCGGCGGTCAGCTGACCCGTCGTTTTGTCGGCCTTGACCCGGCCGATCAGACGGGCGGCGATGCCCTCTTTTTCGTTCTTGGCTTCGAGCAGGATGCGGAACATGTCGCCCGATTCCGGGTTGTTGCTCTGCTGCTCGCCGACATAGACGTCGCCGATCAGCGGTTCCGCCAAGGGCGGTGAGTCGACTTCCACCGTGCCGATGTCCGACGCGGCCGGGCATTCGTTCGCGTAGACCCGAACCCCCTTCTTGAACTGAGCATCGGTGCAGGCGACGAGGCCCTGCGCCCCGGTCGGGTTCAGGCCCATGCCTTTCGGCATCTGCAGGTTGGCTTTGCGCACGTGCGACTGCATCTGACCTTCGCCACCTTCGGTGGCCGGGTCGAACGGCAGTTTCGTCGTCACCGTTGCCGGTGCCGGCGAGTCGACGTACGGGGTGCCCGACTCGATCTCGACCGACGGGTCGAACGGGATCGTCTCGCAGCCTTCCTGCTGGACGCGTTTGCCTTCGACTTTCGGCAGTTTCGCCTCGACGGCGGTGTAGCCCTGCGGGAAGTTCCCCACCGGGTCGGCGTAGGACTCGGCCCGGAACCAGGTCGAGTACAGCGTTTCGTACGCCGGGTCGTTCGGGTCGAAGCAGGTGGTCGGGTTGGTGATGTAGGTCCCGTCACCGCTGCGGCCGTAGTTGACGAGGCGGCTGATCAGGGTCGAGAGCCCGGTTGCTTCCGCCGTGTTCGGCAGTTTGATCTGGAAGCTCTCGTGGAAGTCGTTCTCCCACGCCACTTCCGTTTCGAGGAAGATCGGGATCGCTTTGCGGACGACGAAGCCGAATTTGGCCGGTTCCCCGAATTCAGGCTCGAGGTTGTAGACGTCGACTTCGGTCTGTTCTTTCTGCGGCGGGATGACGAAGCCTTTCGGCGCTTTGAAGCCGGGGGCGATTTCGACCCCTTCTTTGTTCGTCACCAGGGTGATTTTCTCGACGCCGACTTTGGACGCCGGATCGCAGGTCGGGACGATCGCACCGGGCGCGCCGGCAGTGAACTGCGAGATCGGGCACCTCGGAGTCGCCTCCGGGTTGACCGTCAGCCCCGGCGGCAGGTCCACCCGCAGGGTGCGGATCGTGTGTTCTTTGATGTCTTCCCCCGGGATCGGCGCGGTTACAGCGCCCGGCGGGAACGGCGGTGAGGGCAGGGGCGTGAACGGTTCGTGCTCGATGATGTACTGCGTGAAACCGATCGGCGGGTGGCCGCCGGCGGTTTTGAAGTAGATCGTCGGCGTATCCACCGAACAGGTTTTCTGCGGCACCGTTTCGAATTCAGCCGTGCAGGTCCCTGCCTGGAACCCTTGGTCCCGGGTTTCGTTCTGCGGCTGGATGATGTCCTGGGTGTCCGCCTGTGCCATGACCGGCATGGCGAACAGTGCCCCTAAACACAAAAGAAGCGTCGCGAGCGAGCGCTTTGCCATTAACTAATCCTCCTCGTTGATCCCTTAACGAGGACGCCCCCTGTAGCGCCCTTAAAACAACCTCCCGCGAAAGACATTACAGGGCGTCGCGGGTCATTCAAGTTCTTCCCTGATCCCCACACCTCGAAACCGTGTCACCGTTCGGTGACATGACACTTTTCCGTGACGTGAAGCCTTCGGAGGTACCTATTTCTTCTTCCCGTTGCACGGGGTGCGCAGCTTCGGGTTGCGGTTGATCTTCTTTCCGTTCTGTCCCCGCAGCTTGATGATCGCCTTGACCGGTTTTTCGCAGAGGTTGGTCGAGTTGATGAGCAGACCGCCTTTGCCGCCGGGCAGGATCATCACGAACTTGCTCACCGGCAGGTCCGGGACCCGGCCGAAGGTGGTGCGGATGCCGCCCTTGAAGCTGTCGATCTTGCCGACGAGGTCGATCGTCACCTGACCCTCGAGGTGAGCGACCAGATCCGGCAGCGGGTTGTCCGACGAGCGCAGGTAGACCGGGCCCTCGAGCGGTTTGCCGATCAGCGGGCTGAAGGCCCGCGCGCGACCGTAGACGGACTTCTTCGGGCAGTTGTCCGGGAACTGGACCCGGGTGCAGATCGTCGCCAGGCTCCTCTGGTCGAGGAAGAGCGAGCGCGGCAGAGCGACCGAGGCGCGGCGGATGTTGGCGTGGCCCTTCCGCGCTTTCAGGACCGCGCGCAGTTTCGGGTTTTTGGCCCGTCGGGTGGCGCCGAACAGCCGCAGGTTCAGCTTCGGGCGGAACTTCAGCCGCTTGCAGCCGGTGAACTCGAACGGGTCGGCGACTTTGAAGGTGGAGTAGGCGTTCGGATTCAGCGGGTTGCCGCCGCCGCCGAAGATCCCTCCGACCGTCGCGCTTTTGCGGCAGTTGGTGCCGTTGAGGGTGAAGTTCTCGCGGTTGATGTTGAGGAGGACCGAGCGGACGTCGAGCCTGGTGCCGGCGAAGACGTGGGGGATGTCATCCGTCTTCGGGTGGATCCGCCCGTTCTCCGGCTGGACGAAGAGCGGCACCCGGACGACGACGTTGCCGAGGTCGAAGGGGCCGGCGATCCCCGGGGTGACGATCAGGATCGAGAGCGGCGCGCCTTTGTGAGGACCGGCGAGGTAGGCGTCGCCCTCGATCTGCAGCGGCGAGGGGCCGGTCCCGGCCTCGACTTTGACGACTCCGATCCTGCTGTCTTTCGGGCAACTCGGATCTTTGCGCTCGGCCTCGCCAGAGCGCTCTTCGGCGCTGGCGATCGCTTTCGGCGGGCAGTACGGGACGCCTTTCAGCTTCGCCGTCGCGCCCTTCGGCAGGGCGAAGTCGATGCCTTTCAGCTCCTGCTCGCCCGGGGCGCGGGCGATGAAGGTCGAGAACGGGGTGAAGGCGCGGGCCCGGTCGCTTTTCGGCTTCGCGTTGAAGCCGGGTGAGAACGGCCGCTGGGCCAGCGTTTTCGGACAGGCCCCGCCGCCGGGTTTGGAGCTGAGGCTGAATTTGTCGGAGGGGCTCGCTTCTTTGCCGCCGAACTGCGCCGACCACGGCGTCAGCTGGCTCGCGGTGTTGTTCGGGCCGCAGGTGGGCGGGCTGCTCAGCACCGCTTTCGGGCCGTCGTCGAGGTCGAGCTTGAAGTTGGTGAAGGGCACCTGCGGCAGGCCGTGGGGCACTTCCTCCCCGCGCAGCGGGTCGATCTTCGCCGGCTCGTCGAAGACGGGGGTCAGCTGCCCCGTTTTCGGGTTGGCGACGACGTTGCCGGTCAGCCGCACGTCGACCCCGTAGCGGTCGGACTTGGCGTGGACGAAGATCCGGTAGAGGTTGCCCTAGAGAGGCACGCGTCTGAGATGGTTGCCGAC
>JALZHV010000177.1 GCA_030860625.1 Actinomycetota bacterium | reverse complement strand
CCCTTGGGCGCGGCTGTGGTCTCTGGAGCCTCTGGGGAGGGGCATCCGGGCCACTCTTGCCTCTAACGAACAGCGGGGCGACCCGGAGGCCGCCCCGCTTGCTCGGGGGGATATGTCGGAGTTGCTCTAGGTGGGGATCTCCGACCCCTCGTGCAGTTGGAGAACGGACTGCCCGTCCTCCCCGGTGCGGATGCGAATCGCCTCCTCCACCGGCAGCACGAAGATCTTGCCGTCGCCGACCTCGCCCGTGCGGGCGTGCCTGAGGATCGCCTCGACGACGACGTCTTTGTCTTTGTCCTCGACCACGACCTCCAGCTTCAGTTTCGGCCGGACGTTGACGGTGAGGGTCGAGCCGCGGTAGCGCTCGACGATGCCCTTCTGGCGGCCCGAGCCCTTGGCCTCGATGATCGACAGGGACGGGAACCCCTTGTCGAGCAGCTCGGCCCGGATCGGCTCGAACGCCTCGTGGCGGATGTACGCCTCTATCTTCTTCATGCGCTCAGCCCTCCCGGGTTGGTCTCGGTCGCGGTCATCTGAGCCGGCGCCGGAGCCGCCACGCGGGCGCCCCCGTGGGACACCGTGCTCGGCAGGCCCGTCGAGTACTCCGGCTGCGGGATGAACTGCTCCGGGTACCCGTACATGCCGTGCGAGCTGATGTCGAGGCCGGCGTCCTCCTCCTCGGCCGGGACCCTGAGCCCGATCGTCGCCTTGATCAGCGCGAACGTGGCGATCGAGATCCCGAACACGACCAGGAAGGTGAACAGGACCGCGAGGGCCTGGACGCCGAGCTGGCCCAGCGCCGTCCCCAGCGACTCGTCGCCGAAGATCCCGTACCAGACGCCGGAGCCGGCGCCTTCGACGACCAGCCGCGGCGAGGCGAAGAGGCCGACCGCGACGGTCCCCCAGATCCCGGCCAGGCCGTGCGCCGAGAGAGCGCCGACCGGGTCGTCGAGGAACCTGTCGATCGCCAGCACCGCGAAGACGACGATCATCCCGGCGACGAAGCCGATGATCGGCGCCGCCCAGAACTCGACGAAGCCCGCCGGAGCGGTGATGCCGACGAGGCCGGCGATCGCGCCGTTGCCGGCCATGCCGACGTCGAGCGTCCTGCTCTTCATCCAGATCGCGAAGCTGGCGCCGATCACGCCGGCCGCCGCGGCGAGCTGGGTGTTCAGCATCACCTCGCCGAAGAACGAGGCCGAGGTTTCGAACGTCGAGCCGCCGTTGAACCCGAACCAGCCGATCCAGAGGATGATCACGCCGAGGCCGACCAGCGGCATCGAGTGACCGGGAATCGCCCGGGGGTTGCCCGCGGCGTCGTACTTGCCGATCCGCGGGCCGAGCAGGAGCAGCGCCGCCAGGGCGCCGACCGCACCGGTGAGGTGGACGACGGAGGAGCCGGCGAAGTCCATCACCGGCTTGCCGCTGATGTCGGAGAGCAGGCCGCCGCCCCAGACCGCGTGGGCGATCAGCGGGTAGATGACCGCGCCGAAGACCGCGGCGTAGATCACGTAGGCGCCGAACTTGATCCGCTCGAGCGTGGTTCCCCAGACGATCGCCAGGGAGACCGCGCAAAAAGCCAGTCCGAAGAGCATCAGCATCGCGCTCTGTCCGTTCACCGCTTCTCCCGCGACCATCTGGTCAAAGTGGAAGAAGAAGCCGCTGCCGCCGAAGAGGCTGTTGCCGGGCAGGCCTTCCGAGCCGTCGCCGCCTTCAGCCACGCCGTAGCCGATCGCCCACCAGGCGATCGTCACGATCGCGAGGTTGACGAGGATCTTGGCGACGCCGGTGCCGACGTTCTTCTGCCGGGAGAAGCCGATCTCCAGGAACATGAAGCCGGCCTGCATCAGGAACACCAGCACGCAGGCCACGGCCACCCACACCATGTCGAGCTCGGACGTCTTCTCGGCGAGCGTTCCCGCCGTTTCCGCCAGGGTCGCCGCCGAGGCGGCGCCCGGCAAGACGAGCGAGGCGACCGCGGCCGCCAAGCCGGCGATCAAGAGCCTCTTTTTCATGAATTTCCTCCTTGCCCACCGGGGAACACGCCCCGCCGGTCGCGTTTGGATAACTGGCTCTCAAGCTACGAGCGAGGTGGAGCAGGGTCTTTGGACGGGTGGAGCAAATTCGCCGCGGCTCGTTTCTCCCTGATGTAAGTCCGGGCTCGGGCGCCGGCGCCCCGGCGGCTAGATTCGCCTCCGCAGATGCCCGCCCGGCTCCGACCCACTGCCCCGATCGCCGCCAGCGCGATCCTCGTCGGCGACCCCGGCCGGGCGCTGATGCTGGCCCAGGAGCTGCTGACCCAGCCGAAGATGAGCAACCACGCGCGGGGGTTGTGGGGCTACGGCGGCGAGACCAAGGCGGGGCACGAGCTGACGATCCAGTCGACCGGGATGGGCGGGCCGAGCGCGACCGTCGTCATCGGCGACCTGGCGGAGCTGGGCGTGCGGCGGGCGATCCGGATCGGCACCTGCTCCTCGTCAGGGGAGCTTCGGCCCGGCGAGCTGGTCCTTATAAGAGAGGCCCGGGCGGCGGCGGGCGGCGCGGCGCTTCCGGACCCGTCCCTGACCGCGGCGCTGGCGGAGCGGGTGGGAGGGAGCGCTCGCGAAGGCGCTGTCGCCAGCCTCGACACCCTGCACCGCCCGGGAGTCGACGAGCCTCCCGCCGCTGCGGAGGTGGCCGACATGCAGACCGCCGCCCTCTTCGAGGCCGGGACGACCCTCGGGGTCGAGGTGGCGGCCGTCCTGGTGGTGGCTCACGCCGCCGGCGTCCCCGACCTAGGAGACGAGGAACTGAACGAGGCGGTCAAAGCTGCCGGAGGGGCCGCCTCAGCGGTACTCTCAACCTAAGGTTTAGGGTTAGCCTTAGCTTTTTTCGCGGCTTTCTTGGGCTCTTTTTTCGCGCTCTCGCGACGAAGCGCCCCGAGTTCGCGGCTGAGGTCGTCGATCGCCTCCTCGACGTCCTCCAGGCGCTGCGAGAACGAGCGCAGCCGCCGCTCCAGCCGTTCCACGTCGGTCGCGGAGGGGAGGTTGAGGGCGCTCATCGCCGCCTGCTGGGCCTCCAGGGCCTTCTCGCGCGCCCCCAGCGCCGCCGTGATCGCATTGTGCAGCGTCGGGTTGTCCACCAGCGCCTGCGCCAGCTCCGCCAGCGCCTGCTCGGAGCGGGCGCGGAGGCCGTCCTGCTCGTAATCGTCGAAGCTCAAGTGCCCGCCTTTCGCCTAGGTTGCCGCCAGCTTAATCGAGCCATCCGGGGCGATTGGCAGTCTGCCGGGCCGCAGGCATGTTCCGGACGTTGATTAAGGGCTTGTTTGGGGGCGGCCCCGCACATTGCGGACGCCCGTACTAGTGGGTAGCTTGCCTTGGACTGCCCAGGGAGGGGAACCGAGCGTGGGCAGGGACGCTTTGGGATGAGAACGAAGATCTCACTGATCGCCGCGATCGCCAGCTTTCTGGTGGTGACTGCCCTGGGCACTGCCCTGGCCGGCGCCGAACCGGTCGGCGAAGGCTCCGCGGCCGCCACCACGACCACGGCGGTGCCTTCCCTGCAGGCGCCGGTCTGCGCCAACGGCGCCGACGACGACGGCGACGGTCTGGTCGACACCGGCGACGCGGGCTGCGAATCCCCTGAAGACGGGGACGAGACCGACCCCGTCCCGCCGGCCGAACCGGCTGAACCCGTCCCCGCCCCGGAACCGGCTCCCGACCCGCCCGCCAAAGGCGGCGGCGTCCAGAAAGGCACCGGCATCGGCGGTGGCAATAACCAGGGCGGCGGCTCCGGGGGCAAGGGCGGCGTCGAGCGCAACGACGAAATCGGCGGCGGCAGCGGCGGCTCCGGTGACGGCGGCAACGGCAGCGGCGGGGTCAGCGCCCCGAGCGCCAACGGCGGCGGCGACCAGCCTCTCCCGGAGGACTCGGACGGCGGCTCCCAGTACTCCGAAGGCGGCACCCCCACCATCACCAACCCGACGACGACGATCGCCCCCTTCGGCCCGGCCCCGATCGGCGTCCCCAACTTCGTCATCGACTCCTTCGAAATCCCGCCGTTCCTGCTGCCGATCTACCAGGCCTGCGGAACCGAATACGGGATCCCCTGGGAGGTCCTCGCCTCGATCAACAAAATCGAGACCGCCTTCGGCACCAACACCAACGTCTCCAGCGCCGGCGCCGTCGGCTGGATGCAGTTCCTGCCCTCGAGCTGGGAAGCCTTCGGGGTCGACGCCAACGGCGACGGCCGCAAAGACCCCTACAACCCCGTCGACGCGATCTGCGCCGCCGCCAACTACCTGGAGATCGCCGGCGGCCACGACGACCTCTACCAGGCGATCTTCGCCTACAACCACGCCGACTGGTACGTGCAGGAGGTCCTCCTCTACGCCCGCGCCTACGGCCGCCTCCCCGCCGACCTGGTCGGCTCGCTGACCGGCCTCACCGAGGGCGCCCACTTCCCGATCGCCGCCGACGCCCGCTACGCCGACGACGTCGCCGCCCGCGAGGCGCTCGAGTCGGGCGAGGAGCTCGGGGGCGCCGCCGAAGTCATTTCCTCCTCCCCCACCCCGCGCGGGATCAACATCTTCACCAGCAAGGGCGCGCCGGTGGTCGCCGTCAACGACGGCGTCATCCGCAAGCTCGGCCACTCCGAGCGGCTCGGCAACTTCGTCGTCCTCGAAGAC
>JALZHV010000176.1 GCA_030860625.1 Actinomycetota bacterium | reverse complement strand
TTCCGCTTCCGTCGGCGCCGGCGCCTGGGTGGCGACGATCAGCCCCGCGAACCCGTGGCCGCTGCCCTTTTCCCCTTCGTAGACGGCGCTGGGCTGGAGCAGGAAGCCGACTTCGACTTTGGTCGGTTCCCGTTCCCCCGCCCGCGGCGGGCGCGGCGCGGCGAGCGGCGCCGGCTGCGCGGCGGCCAGCTCGGCGGTCTCGCGCAGCACCGCCTCCAGCGACTTGACACCCGCCGGCGCCCAGTCGTTCAGGCCCTGGAAGAGCGGGTTGCGGGGGCCGTCGATCGAGGCCGGTTCGCCGCCGCTGAGCATGAACGACTGTTCGATCGTGGTGTGGAACCCGACCGAGATCGTGATGAAGACGATCTTCAGCTTCGCTTCGGCGTCGACCGAGGCGCGGACCCGGACCTCGGTGCCGTAGCCGGTCTCGAAGGCGATCCCGGCGGCGGCTTCGATCCGGACCAGGACCGAGAGCTTGACGATCTTCAGGTCGATCGCCCCCTGGAGGACGCCGACGATCCCGAGGGTGGCGGCGAACCAGTAGTAGTCGGGCGCTTTGGCGATCGTCGAGGAGCTGTTCGGATCGCTCTGGTTCGGCGCTTTCCAGGCCAGCACGCCCTGGAAGGTGCCCCGCATCGTCAGGCTCAGCTCGGCCGAGAACGGGCCGGCGCTGAACGAGCGGCCGACCCCGAACCAGAGGCCGATGCCGAATTCGATGATCGGGTTGTAGTTGGGTGAATCGGCGACCAGCTCGGAGCCGCGCGCGAGCAGCGCCTGCCCGCCGCTGGCCGGCTTGTCGGCGCTGCGCAGCTTGGCGAAGTAGAAGCCGCCGCCGCCGGTGAAGATGTAGACCTGCACGCCGATCGAGTTGGGGCCGAGCGGCCACCCGACCGAGACTTTGAAGTCGCCGTTGGTGTAGATCCAGAGCTTGAACGAGGGAACCGTCAGCGACACCACCCCGAGCTGGATCGTGCGGTAGGCCTGCGGCATCGTCAGCTCGCCGTAGAACACCCCCACCCCGCTGCCGAGCTTCTGGTAGAGGATGACCACCCGCAGCCCTTTGAACTGGCCTTCCCCGGAGGCGACTTCCAGGCCGTAGAGGGCGGGGTCGTTGAGGACCGCCCGCACCTCCCAGCCGCGCAGGAGCACGTGCGCGCCGAAGAACCAGTCGCGGTCCGGGTGGTAGTACTTCTTCGCCAGACTTTCCAGCAGGACCGAGGGGTTGTTGCTGGCGAGGTCCTGCTCGAGTTCGTCGAACAGTTCGGTGAGCAGTTCGCCCGAGACCGGCTTCAGTTCCGGGCCGAAGCGCTGCCCGAGGCCGAGGTACTTGATCTGCAGGTTCGAGTTACCCGGCGGCGGCGTCGGGAACGGGAACGAGACCAGCTCTTTCTTCGGCGTCTTCGCCGGGGCCTCGCCCTGGGCGAGCTCCAGCTCCTGAGTGCCTTTCTGGTCTTCGAATTCGACCTGCGCCCGCACGTCCACGCCGCGTTTCTTGTCGTAGCTGACGACCAGCTCGTAGACGACGAAGTTCGGTTCGATCGTCAGCCACTTCATCTCCGGGGGCTTGTCGGGCAGGTGGAGGCCCGGCCCCGGCTTGCCCTTTTCGAAGAGTTCGAGCACCAGCGCAGCCGACGGTTCGTTGCTCACCTCGACCGTCAGCTGCGGCTGGATTTCGACTTCGAAGATCTTCGACCACGGCCACGAAGCCATCAGCTTCGCGACCGGGCCGATCTCGTCTTCGAGCTTCAACATCTTCGCCAGCGCCACGACGACGCCGGCGAGGGTGAATTTGACCTCCTGGCCCGCGGCAGGGCCGATCCTCAGCTCCGTCGGCCCATCGCCGACGGAGAGCATGAGGCCGAGTTCGTACGCCTGTTCCTCGGAGATCTTCAGCGCCGCATCGACGCCAAACGTCCCGCGGGTCACTTTTGTTCTTCGGTTTCTTCTTCAGCCGCGATCTGTTTGTTGGTCGCCCCGACGGAGATGCCTTTGATCGAGAGGGGGAAGCCGGGGACGAGGGGGATTCCTTTTTTCGAGAGCCCGCTGACTTCGATCAGGTACCTGGTGGTTTTGTCCACCGATTTCGTGCCGGGGATGACGACTTCCGCTTTGTGAACCGTGACCACCATCGAGGTGATCCCTTCGACGACGGCTTTGATCGGTTCGGGAAGATCCGCCGGGCTCGGAATCGTGACCCCGAACTTTTCTTCCATCGTCGCGATGAAGCCTTCGATGCTGCCGACTTCGATCGGCTCCGGCAGGGACAGCGTGCCTCCCTGTTCTTTCCACTTGGCGACGTCTACACCGGTGACCGGGATCGCCTTCCCGTTGAGGTCGAAGGTGATCCCGAAAACGAGACTCGGTTTTTCATCGCCCAGCACTACCGCGCTGCTTTTCGCCGCGCTTCTTTTCCCGCGTTTGGCTACGGTCGTCGCCATTACTTCTCCTCCTCTGATGGTCCCTCGACCCTGATGGACACCGTGCTCTGCATCGACTTCGGCACGTTGATCTGCACGGGCGAGTTGCCTATTGCTTTGTAGAGGTCCTCCAGCGAGGGCCTCGGGGTTACCGTGATCTGTTCTTCCCAGAGCAACCCCAACTGGGTCCCTTTGGGGAAGGATTCGGGCAGTTCCAGGCCATACGCCTTGTTGAGCGCGGCCATCATCTCCGCCACCGTCTTCGCTTCTTCGACCGGGTCGCTCATCCGACCCGCTCCGTCAGCGCCGCCTGTTCGGAGGACTTGGGTTCGACGGCGGCCAGGCTCCAGCCGAGGTTGCCGCCCCCGTCCGATTCCGGACCGGCGAAGAGGATGAAGTCGACGATCACCCGCGGCGGGAACTTCATTCCCAGCACGCTGACGGCGATGTTGTTGAAGAGCACGACGTAGGTGGACCTCTCTTCGCTCGTGCCGACGCCCGTCTTCACGCGCGCCAGGTTGGCGTCGCCGAAGGTCGTCTTCAGCAGGCCCTGCAGGTCGAGCCCGAAGGCGCCGGCGGAGACGAACGGCAGCTGCACGAAGACGCCGATCCCGTCGTTGTCAGGGGTGTAGGTGCTCGGCCCCCAGCCGAGGATCAGCGAGGCTTCCAGGGAGGCGTGGGCGTCGGCGAGGCCGCCGAGCGTGCCCAGCGGCAGGCTGAACTGGAGCGCGAACTGCGGGCTCGTGGCGACGCTCCCCCGCGGCCCCGAGAGCTCGACGACGTTGACCGGCAGCGCCCCCAGCTTGGTCGGGTCGAGCCCTTCCTTTTCTTCGTGCAGCAGCCCCTTGAGGGTGAGCGGCAGCTTCGAGACCAGCCCTTCCTTGCGCCGCGCGGCCGCGCCGGGGTCCTTCAGCACCACCGCCGAGAGGTCCGGTTCGATCGTCGTCGGTCCTTTCGTCCCGTCGGAGCGGATTTCGCAGCTCACCTTCAGGCCGAAGCCCGAGAGCTCGATGCCGCGGCCTTCGTTGCCGAAGGAGAAGAGGTCCAGTTCGGGAGCGCCGGGGATCGGGCTCGCGGCGAAGGTGAGGCCACCCGCCAGCGTGATCTGGGCGGTGATCTTCTTCGCTTCCGTCCCTTCCCCCTCCGCCGCCGCCGGGGTGCTCCCCGTCGTCACCGGGACCAGCGAGGCGCCGCTGACCGACATCTCGTCGAGGACGCGGATCGGCGGTTCGGTGACGCCGGGGAGGGCGAACCGGAAGGCCGCTCCTTCCGGCCCGGCGAGGCCGAAGCTGACCGTGCCGACCGAGCCGTGGCGCTGGTACTGCCCGGCGAGGGTGATCGTGTTGGCGGGTTCGGTCGCCGGCGCCAGCACCACTTCGCGGCCGAAGAGCTCGTTGGCCTGGAGCAGCACCGTGGCGTGGAAGGAGGTGACGGCCGAGTTGCGGATCGTCACCTCGAGTTCTCTCAGGGTGAACTGGAAGGCGGGAGGTTCCGGGACCCGTTTCGGTTCGCCGAGGTAGTAGATGGCGCCGAAGAGGGAGCTTTCGTCGATTTCGGCGTTGCCGCCGTCGCGGGTGATCCGGTTCAGCTCGACCCCGAAGTGGTGGGCCCGCAGCGCCCCTTCCATCCCCGCGTAGAGCATCTGCATGTCGGCGGGCATCCCGGTCCCGGGCACCAGGCAGTTGAACGCCAGCATCCCGGTCCAGTCGGGCCGGGTGGCGATTTCGCGGAAGTGTTCGAAGGGGTCGTGCGGCTTCTTTTCGGCTTCTTCGGCGACTTCTAGCGCTTTTTCGAGCGCGGCCTGGGCGGCCGTGACCTTCGCTTCGTCGCCGACGAAGTGCTCCTTCAGGTCCCAGGCGCCGGGGGTGCGGATCAGGTCCGCGAGGGACTGCGAGCCGGCGAACTTGAAGACGAGGATCGTCTGCCCGCCGTCCTTTGCCCATTCTTCTTCCCTCGGGGCCATGCGGAAGTCGAAGCCCCCCACCGAGAGCAGCCAGTCGAGGGCGGGCAGCTGCGACCAGTCGTTGAGGACGAGGAAGAGCTGGTCCTTGACGAGGCTCGTCGACAGCCACGGGTCGACGACTCCCCCGGCCCCCGCCGGGACCGAGAGCGTCTGCCCGTTGCCGCCGCGGGCGAACTGGACTTCCTGCCACGACCCGGCCGGGCCTTTGGAGCCGTCGTTGAGTTCGACCACGAAGCCCTGCGGCGTCGCCGTCTTCCCCTTCAGCGGTTCGCCGGCGGCGTCGGTGAAGACC
>JALZHV010000175.1 GCA_030860625.1 Actinomycetota bacterium | reverse complement strand
CCCATGCACTGCCGGACGACCGTCTTCACTGCCCTGTCCAGTTCCGCGGTCACGCGCTCACCCTAACTCGCCCCGCTACCATCCGCCTCCCCGCCGGAGTAGCTCAGCTGGTTAGAGCAGCGGAATCATAATCCGCGTGTCGGGGGTTCGAGTCCCTCCTCCGGCATCGTGTCCGAGGCGCAGACCCTGGCAGAAGATCGACTGCGGGAGCTGGTCGCCCGGCCCTTCCAGGAGCTGCTGCGCTTCGAGGAGGAGGCTGTGGAGGAGCGGGTTACGGCCCCCTCCGGCAGGACCTACCGGGTTTCGCACCACCGCCCATTGGGACTGGGACCACGAGCCCTACGAGGGGGACCTGTTCGTCCATGTGCGCGTGCGGGGCCGCTGGTGGGAGCGTTACTCCGGCCTCCATATGCGCGAGCCGGAGGACGACTTCGCCCCGCACCCCACCGAGGAGCCCGACGTCTCCTCGACCTGGGTCCAAACCTGTGCCTGTCTTACGTTCGCGCTTGTCGTGCTCGGACTCCCGGCGCTCGGCGCCCTGAAACTGATCGAGCTGCTCCGGCGCTTCGGGCTGTGGAGGCGCTAGACGTGCTTCGACGCGCGAGGAAAACCTAGCCATGAATTTCCTCTGCCTCGATCCTGCTGCTACTGCGGAATGAAACACCAAGGGCGCTGCCCGGCTTCCGCTGCTTTTAGCGAACGCTTTTCGGCTCCTACGGTGGCCTTTACACGCAGGTATCGGGCAACCGCCCGTCGCTTCGCCCGTCGGTTCCCCGAGTTGCGGGCTTTTCGCAGTCGGTTGGCTGCTGCCCTCAGCCTTGCCTGTGCCGTCGCGAGCTGCGCTTGGTAGACGTTCACCGGCGCCGTCGCAGCGGCACAGTTGGCTGCGATGGTGGCGTAGTCTCCGAACGCGCCGTCGGTACCGCTCGTCGAAAGTCGATAGGAGCTGCCGTAGCCTCCATCGCCCCACACTTCGACGTAGTATTTGCCAGCCTCCAAGGTGATCGATTTCGTCGCATAATCAGCGATTTCGGGGTCTCCGATGAAGCTGATCCGATAGCCGTGAGAGTTCGTCACCATCGCGTTGATCTCATTTTCATAGCCACTTCCCCCACCGAGGTTGGTGATGGTGAAGGTGAGCTGGGCCGTACTCGGGGTCGTTACGTAGAAGTAGAAGAAGTCGACGTCGTTTTCGGTCTCGTCTGCGCCGACGTAGCTCGAGTTATTGGCCAATGGCCCGTAGGCGGTGAGCAATGAGTCGTTGGGCTCATAAGCCGGCTGCGCCATGGCTCCCGGAGCAAGAGCTGCGGAAAGGAGCGCAATGACGACGATTGCCAAAGAAAGACGGCCTGCGGGGGCACTGCGGGGCATGATCCTCACTCGATCTCCTACGTCTCGGAAACGGAGCGTGGTTTATATACGCATTGAGTACTCGATGTTTCATTAAAACTTGAACTTCTTTAGAAGCTCAGCGCGCGAACGGGTCAAGCTCCAGCCCACCGCCGCCAGCAGCGCCCCGAAGGCGAGGAAGCCGAGGTCCCAGCCGAGCGGGCCGCCGAGGTCGTCGCGGACGTGGTGGATGCCGAGGATCTGGTGGTCGATCAGGCCCTCGACGAGGTTGAAGAGGCCCCAGCCGAGGAGGAGGCCGCCGAGGTGGAAGCGCCAGGGCGGGGCGAGGTCGCCGCGCTGCCAGGTGCGGACGGCGACGATCGTGCCGGCAAGGACGGCAAGCCAGGTGGCGAGGTGGAAGAAGCCGTCGGCGAGGGTGTTGTCCTCGAGGCCGCCGACCGTCGTCGCCGGGCAGCAGCCCTCGCTGGTCAGCAGGTGGTGCCACTGGAGGATCTGGTGCATGACGATCCCGTCGATGAAGCCGCCGAGGCCGATGCCCAGCAGTAGGGACGGCAGCAGCGGCGGACTGGTTCGCTCGCTCATCTACATCCGGCTTCCCCTGCGCCGGCGGGCCAAACCTGCCTAAGCGGCGGGTGGCGGCATCTCCACCATCAGCGTCACCGGCCCGTCGTTGACCAGCGAAACCTCCATCTGGGCGCCGAAGACGCCCTTCTTGGCGCCGAGCTGCTCGCAGAAGCGGTCGTAGAGGGGCTCGGCGACCTTCGGCCGGGCGGCCTGGACGTAGCTGGGGCGGTTGCCGCGGCGGGCGTCGCCGTAGAGGGTGAACTGGCTGACGCAGAGCACCTCGCGCTCGCCGAGCGGCTCGTTCATCCGCCCCTCGGCGTCGTCGAAGATCCGCAGCTTCCGCACCTTCTCGGCCAGCTTGTCGACCTCGGCCTCGCCATCACCGTCACCGACGCCGAACAGGATCAGCATCCCTGGCCCGATCTGGGCGACCCGCTCCCCCTCGACCTCGACCGACGCCTGGCTGACCCGCTGGATCAGCGCCCTCACCGGCGTTTATGCCGGTGAGCTTTGTGCTTGCGCACGCAGCGCTTCTTGCCTTTGACCCACTTGCGGTGGAAGCCTTTCTTGCACTTCGGCAGCGGCTTTTTCGCCACCACCGGCGGCGGCGGGGGCGTGACGCCCGGATCCGTCGCCCCGCCTTCGGGCTCCGGAGGCGGGGTCCAGTACGGGCTGGTCACGTAGCCGTCGATGCCGGTGCGGCTTTCGGGCGGGGCGATCGCGATCGGAGTCGCCTCTTCCGCAGAGGAGGCACCCTGCCACCACTGGTCCGCGGTCACCCCGAACGGCCCGTATTCGAGCTGGAAGGCGACGAGGTAGGTGTCGGCGGGCAGGCCCCTGATCGCGTAGGCGCCGGCGGGGCCGCTCCAGTCGCAGTCCTGGTATTCGCCGGGCTCGGGCTCGAGGGCGCAGACCAGGATGCCCTCCAGAGGAGCGCCCGTTTTGACGTCGCGGACGGTGCCGAGGATCTCAGCGCCTTTGGTCAATTCGGCGTCGATGCCCGCCGTCGTTGCCGGAGCGGTGACGGTTATCTCGGTGGCCGCCGCCCAGGTCGCCGCGTCCTCGTAGAACTCCTTGAGGTAGTTGTTGACCTGGTTGAAGCTTTCGTAGACGACGGTGTAGACGTCGCTGGGCAAGCCGTTCAGCACGTACTCGCCGTTGGCGTTGGAGCGGGCGCAGCGGATCTCGAAACCTTCCGATTCGCGCGCGCAGGCGAAGACGTCGGCGATCGGTTCGCCGCTCTCCTCGTCGGTCGTGGTGCCGGAGATCGATCCGCCTTCTTCGAGCTCGGCGTCGAGGGTGGCGTTCTGCAGGGCGGCGAGGTGGAACAGGTCGCCTTTCCAGAACTTCGCGTTGTCGTAGGCCTCAGTGACGTATTTGAGGTTGTTGCGTTCCCCGGAGAAGCGCACCCGGTAGTTGCTTTCCGGCAGGTTCGGCAAGGAGTACTGGCCGCTCGCGTTGGTTTCGGCGCAAGCGGTTTCGAAGGCTTCCGGCGACGGCGTCGCGCAGACCTCGACTCCCTGGATCGGCCCGCCGCCCTCCGCCGTGACCGTGCCGGAGATCGAACCGGCCGCGGCCAGCGCCGGCACCAGCGCCGCCAGCGCGAAGCACGCCGCCAGGACTCCCGCGAATTGCCTGCCGCGCGCCATCAGCGGGGGGCGCGGAAGAACCGCTGCGCTTCGGGCTGAGCGCTGAAACCGGCCGGACGGCTGTGCCGGTGTTTCCCGTGTTTGCGGTGCTTGCGGTGTTTGCGCACTTTGACGCACCGGACCTTGCCTTTGACCTTCTTCCGTTTCTTGCCGCGCGGGCATTTCTTTTTCCGCGGTTTCGGGTTGACCGGTTTTTTCCCGATCGGCGGCGTTACCACCGGCGAGGCAGGCGGGTTGTAGAGGGCGTTGATCCCCAGCGCGGACCCGCCCGGGGGCATCGGGATCACGTTGGCGGCGGCCAGCGTCGTCTGGTTGTTCCAGAACTGGGTCGGATAGCCGTCGTCTTCCGGATAGCCACCCGGGAACCATTCCCTCAGTTCCGGCGAGAAGACCATCTTGTAGTTGCCGGGCGGGAAGTGGCGCAGGGTGTAGTCGCCGTTCGGTTGCGTCCAGGTGCAGGTGGCGAGGAGGCCGGTGGGGGCTTCGATCGAGCAGACGCGGACTTCTTCGAGCCCGGCGCCGAGGGCGGCGTCGAAGACGTTGCCGGAGATCATGCCGCCGACCGAGAGATCGGCGTCGATGCCCGTCTTCCACTCGCCCGCAGCGACGGAGACGAGAGCGGCGTTGGCCCACTGGACCGTGTGGTCGTAGAACTGGTAGGCGAAGTTGGGGCTCGGGAACCCAGGCCAGAATTCGACCTTGTAGTCACCGGGTTCGATCCCGCCGATCGCGTAGGAGCCGTCGCTTGCCGTCCAATCGCATTCGCCCCAGCTTTCTTCGTCTTCGGGCACCGGCCAGGCGCAGACCTGGACTTCTTCGATCGGCAGCCCGGTCCCCTCCGCGAGGACGGTCCCTTTGATCGCCGGCCGGGGCTGTAGCTCGGCGTCGATCCCGCTCGTCTCGCCGCCGCCGACGGCGACCAGGGCGGCCTCCGACCATTTGGGCGTGTCGTCGTAGAACTCGAACTCGTAGAACCCGTCTTCGGACCAGAATTCGACCCTGTATTTGCCGGCTTCGAGCCCCCCAATGGCGTAGGAGCCGTCAGCCGCCGTCGACTCGCAGCCGGAGGATTCCGCTTCTTCGACGAAGGGCCAGGCGCAGACTTCGACGCCCTCGACCGGTTCGTGCGTGACG
>JALZHV010000174.1 GCA_030860625.1 Actinomycetota bacterium | reverse complement strand
GATGAGGAGGGCGCCGAGGAAGACCGCGGCCCGGAGCAGGGAGGGGCGCCAATCGTCCCTCGCCTCCCGGGCGAAGATCACCGCCGCGACAAGCGCCGCCACCCCCAGGTACTCCGGCCGCACTATCGCCAGCGCCCCGAAGAGCGCGCCGGGCAGCAGCCAGCGCCGCCAGTCTCCCTCCCAGGCCCACAGCAGCGCCAGCACCCCTCCCGACAAGAGCGTCGCCGCCAACGGCTCGCTCATCAACATCCCCTGGTACTCCAAGAGCGCCGGGTACACCGCCACCACCAGCGCTCCGGCCAGCGCCCCCCACAACTCAGCGTTCGCTGAATTTGGGCCCCTATAGGGGCCGTTTTTCAGCGTCCGCTGAATTGAGCCCAGGTGCCGGGCGAGGAGGTAGGTGAAGAGGACGCTGAGGGAGCCGATCAGCGCCAGGACGAGGCGGGCGAAGCGTTCGTGCTCGCCGCCGGTCAGCTCGTAAAGGCCCGCGACGAAGAGCGGCAGGCCGGGGGAGTAGTTGCTCGACGGCTGCGTCGCTCCCGGCCCGACCGTGAACCCCTCGCCGCTCTCCAGGTTGCCCGCGATCGCCGCGTAGGCGGCCGCGTCGAAGACCGGCGGGCGCCCGTCCCAGGCCTCGACCACGCGCAGCCCAAGCCCCAGCAGGAGGATCGCGACGAGTGCGGCGAGGCCGACTCGGCCCCCGTTTCGCGCCGCCAACCGGTTTTCCATCGGCCGGATTCAACTAAGCTGCCGCCCTCATGCGAATCCTCATCCTTGGGGGCGACGGCTACCTGGGCTGGCCGACCGCGCTCCGCTTCTCCGCCCGCGGCCACGAAGTCTCCGTCGTCGACAACTTCTCCCGGCGCCGCTGGCACAACGAACAGGGCACCGACTCACTGACGCCGATCGGCGATCTCGACGCGCGCATCGCCGCCTGGCGCGAGGTCTCCGGCAAGGAGATCCGCAGCTTCGTCGGCTCGGTCGAGGACGGCGAGTTCCTCGACGGCGTCGTCGCCGACACGATGCCCGAGGCGATCGTCCACTACGGCGAGCAGCCCTCGGCGCCCTACTCGATGCTCTCCCGCGAGCGCGCGGTCGAGACCCAGTACACGAACGTGATCGGCAACCTCAACCTGCTCTTCTCGATGCGCGACCACGTCCCCGAGGCGCACCTGGTCAAGCTCGGGACGATGGGCGAGTACGGCCAGCCCAACATCGACATCGAGGAGGGCTACATCGAGATCGAGCACAAGGGCCGCAAGGACACGCTGCCCTTCCCGAAGCTGCCGGGCTCGCTCTACCACTGCTCCAAGGTCCACGACTCGACCAACATCCACTTCGCCTGCCGCACCTGGGGCCTGCGCGCGACCGACCTCAACCAGGGCGTCGTCTACGGGATCGAGACCGACGAGACCGTCCAGGACGAGCGCCTGCTCACCCGCTTCGACTACGACGAGCTCTTCGGCACCGTCCTCAACCGCTTCTGCGTGCAGGCGGTGATCGGCCACCCGCTCACCGTCTACGGCTCCGGCGGCCAGACCCGCGGCTTCCTCAACATCCGCGACACGCTCCAGTGCGTCGAGCTGGCGGTCTCCAACCCGGCCGAGGCCGGCGAGATGCGCGTCTACAACCAGTTCACCGAGCAATTTTCAGTGCTCGAATTGGCGGAACTCGTCAAGCAGGCGGCCGAGCACCTCGGCTATTCGGTCTCGATCGACCATGTCGAGAACCCGCGGGTCGAGAAGGAAGAGCACTACTACAACGCGATCCACACCAAGCTGCTCGACCTCGGCCTCGAGCCGACGCTGCTGGGCGAGGAGCTGGTGGAGTCGATCATCGGCGCGATCGAGCGCTACAAAGGCCGCGTCGTCGAGACCGCGATCGAGCCGAAGACCCGCTGGAACCCGGCTCCCTCTCCCGCCGCCCAGGCCTAGGGCGGACACCACGCCGCTGGTACCATCGCCAGTTCCTATGCGCGCCGCCGACACGCTGATCGAATCGCTCAAGGCCGAGGGCGTCAAAGACGTCTTCGGGATCCCCGGCGGGGCCAACTTGCCGACCTACGACGCCCTCGTCGACGCCGACTTCCGCCACGTCCAGGTGCGCCACGAGCAGGGCGGCGGCCACGCCGCCGAGGGATACGCTCGCGCCTCGGGCCGCGTCGGCGTCGCCTTCGCCACCTCCGGGCCGGGCGCGACCAACCTCGTCACCGCGATCGCCGACGCGATGATGGACTCGACCCCGACCGTCTTCATCACCGGCCAGGTGCGGACCGAGCTGATCGGCACCGACGGCTTCCAGGAGGCCGACATCCTCGGCGCGACGATGCCGTTCGTTAAGCACTCCTTCGCGGTCACCGACCCGCGCCAGATCCCCGAGTACGTGCACCAGGCCTTCCACGTCGCCTCGACTGGGCGGCCCGGGCCGGTCCTGCTCGACATCCCGCAGGACCTCTCGCGCGCCGACATCGACTACGAGCCGCGCACCGAGCCGGTCGAGCTGCCCGGCTACAAGCCCTCCACCGAGGGCAACATCAAGCAGGTTCGGATCGCCGCGAAAGCGCTGGCGACCGCGCGACGGCCGATCTTCTACACCGGCGGCGGCGTCATCAACGCCGATGCCTCGACCGAGTTGCGCGAGCTCGCCGACTCCGACCGTTTCCCAGTCACCTCGACCCTGATGGGCCTCGGTGCCTTCCCGGCCTCCAGCGACCGCTTCCTCGGCATGCTCGGGATGCACGGCACCTACGCCGCCAACCACGCGATGGACAAGGCCGACCTGATCGTCGCGATCGGCGCCCGCTTCGACGACCGCATCACCGGCAAGCTGAGCGAGTTCGCCCCCAACGCCAAGGTCATCCACATCGACATCGACCCGGCGGAGATCTCGAAGAACGTCGGCGCCCACATCCCGATCGTCGGCGACGTCAAGCAGGTGCTGCCGAAGCTGACCCGCGAGTACCGGGCGCTGCAGACCGACTCCTCGCGCCTCGACGAGTGGTGGAACACGCTGCGCGGCTGGCAGCAGGAGCACCCGCTCTACTACGACGAATCGACCAACCAGAGTGGCGAGATCAAACCGCAGTTCATGATCGAGGCGCTGCACCGTGCCACCCAGGGCGACGCGATCGTCACCTCCGACGTCGGCCAGCACCAGATGTGGACCGCGCAGTACTACGGCTTCGACAAGCCGCGGCGCTGGATCAACTCCGGCGGCCTCGGGACGATGGGCTTCGGCCTACCGAGCGCGATCGGCGCCAAGGTCGCCTGCCCCGACGAGCAGGTCGTCTGCGTCGGCGGCGACGGCAGTCTGATCATGAACATCCAGGAGCTCGCCACCTGCGTCACCGAGCAGATCCCGGTCAAGGTCTTCCTGATGAACAACGGCTACATGGGCATGGTCCGCCAGTGGCAGGAGCTCTTCTGGGATCGCCGCTACAGCTCGGTCGAGATGGGCGCCAGCCCCGACTGGGTGAAGCTGGCCGAGGCCTTCGGCGCCAAAGGCATGCGCTGCGACAACAGCGCCGACCTGGAGGAGCAGATGGTCGCCGCCCTCGAGCACGACGGGCCGGTGCTGATGGACGTCCGCGTCGCCGCGGAAGAGAACTGCTATCCGATGATCCCGCCGGGCAACGCCTCCCGCGACATGGTCGAGGCGCCGCGGAGGACGGTGAGCTGATGGAGGCCGGCACCCCGCAGGCGGTCAAACTCGAGGACCTGCACGTCCCCGGCCAGCTCAGCGGTCGCAAGCACATCCTCTCGATCCTGGTCGAGAACAAACCGGGCGTGCTGGCGCGCGTCGCCGGGCTCTTCTCGCGCCGCGGCTTCAACATCGACACGCTCGCGGTGGGGCCGACCGACGACCCCAGCGTCTCGCGGATCACCCTCACCCTCGACGGCGCCGTCCACCCGATCGACCAGGTGACCAAGCAGCTGCACAAGCTCGTCAACGTGTTGAAGATCCGCGACATGGAGCCGGAGGACACGGTCGCCCGCGAGATGGCGCTGTTCAAGGTCTCCTCGGCGGTCGAGAACCGGGCCGAGATCATCCAGTTCGCCGAGATCTTCCGCGCCAAAATCGTCGACGTCGCCCGCCGCACGATGACGATCGAGGTCACCGGCTCGGCCGACAAGATCGAAGCCTTCGAGCGGATGGTCCGCCCACACGGCCTGGTCGAAATGGTCCGTACGGGCGAGATCGCCATCGGGCGTGGTCACGACTGAGGCTCTACTCGGAGCCCTGGCCAAGGGCACCGAGCGGGGTAGGCGCACCCTCGTAAGCGTCACCAGGGAGGTCGAGGTCGCCGACCCCGTCGCGGCTGTCTTCGCCTCGCGGTTGGCCTCGGAGCGCTGGTTCTGCTGGGAGCAGCCCGACCGCGGCTTCGCCCTGGCGGGGCTGGGAGTGGCGCACGAGGCGTCCTCGCGCGGAGAGAAGCGGTTCGCCGAGGTGGCGGAGGAGTGCCTGCGGGTCGGTGGGGACCCGGTTGTCGAGGCGCCGCCGGGGCTGCCCGCCGGCAGCGGCCCGGTCTGGCTGGGCGGCTTCGCCTTCGCCCCCGATGGCGGCTCGACTCCGACCTGGTCCTCGCTGGCGCCCGCCTCGCTGGTGCTGCCGGAGGTCTCGATCTGTCGCAGCGGCGGGCGCTCCTTCCTCACCGTCAACGCGGTGGTGCAGCCGGGGGACGACGCGGAGGACTTGAGCCGCAAGCTGGCGG
>JALZHV010000173.1 GCA_030860625.1 Actinomycetota bacterium | reverse complement strand
CGCGGCGACCGTGGCGGCGCCGGCAAGCACGCCGCCGGCGGCGGCGAGGGCGGCGGACCGGACCTCGGGTCGCAGCACCAGCGCGGCGCCGGTGGGCTCCTCGTAGTTGGTGGGCAGGGGGCGAACCGGGTTGGTCGCCTCGCGCGGCCCGGCGTCTTCCTCGGCCACGACCTCGGCGTCTACGTGCAGCTCGCTCACCGAATCGACTCTAGCGCGAGAGGGGGTCGGCTCCTAGAGGGAGCGTTCGTAAAGCCGGTACTTCTTGACGATCTCGGCGCTCATCGCCTCCAAGCCGCGGTTCATCGCTTCGTTGGTCTCGAGGATCCAGCCCGCCTCGCCGTATTTCTGGTTCACCCGTTCGGCGGTGTCGAAGTGCTCGATGTAGAGCGAAGCGGCGACGCCGGTGTGCTGGTGCTCGGGCTTGACGCCGAGGAAGCCGATCCGCACCCGGTCGCAGATCCGGTCGCGGTTGAGGTAGTGCCACCAGCCCAGCGGCAGCAGGCGCCCCTTCATCTTCTTCAGCACCTGGTTCAAGTCCGGCAGGGTGATCGCGATCGCGATCGTCTCCCCGTCCTTTTCGGCGACCATGAACCAGTTGCGGTTGAAGACGAGGTGCATGTCCATCGTGTAGGCGTCGAGGTCCTCCTTGGAGTACGGGACGAAGCCCCAGTTCTCCGACCAGGCGGCGTTGTAGATCTCGGCGAAGCGGTCCATCTCCCGCCGCAGGTGCCGCCGCGACATCCTGCGGATCCTCACCCCGTGCTCGCTGCGGGCGCGCTCGTCGAGCTCGGGCAGGATCGGCAGCATGTCCTCGCGGTCGGAGATCTCGAGCAGCCAGGAGTAGAGGTCCATCGCCTTCTCCAGGCCGGCCTCCTCGCAGAGCCGCTGGTAGTAGGGCGGATGCCACGGCTGCCTGATCATCGGCTCGAGCTCGTGGCCCTCGATCAGGACCCCGCTCTCCTCGTTCATCGAGAAGTCCATCGGCCCGACCATCCGCTCGCACCCGCGCGCCCGCAGCCAGGTGGCGGCCGCGTCGAGGAGGGCCTGCAAGACCTCCGGGTCGTCCTCCAGGTCGAGGAAGCCGAACATCCCCCAGCGGCTCTCGTGGTACTCGTTGAAGGCGCGGTCGACCTGGGCGGTGACGCGGCCGACGACGCGGCCGTCGCGCCAGGCGAGGAAGTACTCGGCCTCCCCGTGCTTGAAGTAGGGGTTGAGCTTGCGGCTGAGGAACGCCATCCGCTCCAGCTTCAGCGGCGGCACCCAGGGGGTCCCGGCGTGCAGCCGGTAGGGAAGGTCGACGAAGCGCTTGAGGGGTCGCCCCCCTCGCACGGTTCGGATCGTCACCTTTCCCATCGGCGCGCAACCTACACTGACGGGGATGAGCGAGACCGCGAAGGCTCCGGTCGACGTCTTCGAGAAGGCGCGCAGCCACGACCGCCTCGAGCAGCTCGAAGCCGCCAAGGAGCACGACCTCCTCCCCTACTTCCGCCTGCTGACCTCGCAGGCCGGCCCCGTCGTCGAGATGGAGGGCCGGGAGACGATCATGCTCGGCTCCAACAACTACCTGGGCCTGACCGGCGACGAGCGGGTCAAGGGGGCGGCGCGCGAGGCGCTGGAGACCTTCGGCACCGGCGTCACCGGCTCGCGCCTGCTGAACGGGACGACGCCGCTCCACCTCGACCTCGAGCGCGAGCTGGCCGAGTGGATGCGGACCGAGGACGCGATCGTCTACACGCCCGGCTACCAGTCGAACGTCGGCTGCATCGGCACGATCCTCGGCCCCGCCGACACGGTGATCTGCGACTCCGGCAACCACGCCTCGATCCTCGACGGCTGCCGCCTCTCCGGCGCCAAGCTGCGCCCCTTCCGCCACAACCGCATGGACAAGCTGGAGAAGATGCTCCAGCGCGCCGCCGAGGACGGCGGCGGGGTCCTCGTCATCGTCGACGGCGTCTTCTCGATGGAGGGCGACGTCTGCGACCTGCCGCGGATCGTCGAGCTCTGCCGGGGCTACGGAGCGCGGCTGATGGTCGACGAGGCGCACGGGGCGGGCGTGCTCGGCGCTCGCGGCGCCGGCGCCTGCGAGCTCTTCGGCCTCGAGGACGAGGTCGACCTGCGGATGGGCACCTTCTCCAAGAGCCTCGCCTCCTGCGGCGGCTTCATCGCCGGCCCCGCCGACGTGATCGAGTACCTGCGGATCTCCTCGCGCTCCTTCATCTTCAGCGCCTCAGCGGTCCCCGCCGCCGTCGGCGCGGCGCTGGCGGCGCTGCGGGTGATCCGCTCCGACGGCCCCGAGCTCTTCCGGCGCCTGCTCGCGAACGCCGAGTACCTGCGCGAAGGCCTGCGGGGGCTCGGCCTCAAGGTCGTCGAGCCGGGCACGCTGCCCGACGGCACCGTCGCCACCACCCCGGTGGTGCCGGTGATCTGCGGCGACGACTGGCAGGCGGTGCTGCTCTGGAAGGCCCTCTTCGACGCCGGCGTCTACACCAACGTCGCCATCCACCCGGCGGTGCCGCCGGGGGGCGCGCTGCTGCGGACGAGCCTGATGGCGACCCACGAGCGCGAGCACCTCGACCGGGCGCTGGAGACGATCGAGCGGGTCATCGGGGACTTCCCGGACCTGCCGCGCGCCTCCTGATTCCAGTCACAAAACACTGACCTTTCTTGGTCACGAAATCTTGACATCCCCCCCTGGGGGGAGTTTCAAGCTTGGCGGGATTCGAGCAACTCGGACCGAGGGCCGAAATTGTTGCTCTTAGCGAATGCGCCGGACGTCAAAGTGGTGACGTCGGGTTGACTGCCGGCACCCCGAACACGTAGCTTGGCCTCCTCGCCGATCGCCCCGGGCTGGGAGTCCGGGGAGAGTCGGTCCGGCAGGAGCAACGTCTGCGAAGGCTTTGTTCGCCGGCCGGACGCGACATACCCCAGTTAACCGATTCCTTGAAGGGAGGAGTCCAGTGGAAGCTGCCTCAACGGCACCACCATCGACCATTTCAGCCTCAGCAGAGGCCCCCCAGCACCTGAGGGCACTGGAAAGGGCCAACAGGGTGCGGCTGGCCCGCGCCGAGCTGAAGCGCGCGATTGCGCGGGGCGACAAAGATGCCGCGGAGGTGGTTCGCGACTGTCCGTGGGAGACCGAGAGCATGACCATCGCCGAGCTCTTGACCAGCCAGCGGCGCTGGGGCCGGACCCGCGCCCGCAAGTTCCTCATGCCCTTGGCCCTGAACGAGAACAAGCAGCTCGGGACCCTCACCCCCCGGCAGCGCCGCCTCCTCGCCCAGGAGCTCGCCACTCGCTCCTCCGGGCGCGAAGAGGTCGCCGTCTAGAAGACCTCGGCGGCGGTCAGCCGCGCATTCCGCCGATCCGGTAGCTGAGGCCGCCGGAAGCGCGTTGGAATGCGCGGCGGGCCAGGAAGAAGACGATCGCGAAGGCGACCGCTCCGAACCCCAGCGCCACCGCGAGGATCTGGTCGGCGGCGTAGAAGACCAGGCCCGTGACGAGGACGAAGGCCGCTCCCGCGAGCAGGGTGGTGTGGGAGCGGTAGCCGGCGAAGTGCTCGCGGACCGCCACCTCGAGCCCGCCCAGCCCGGCGAGGGCGACGCCGACGCCGATCGCGGTCGGGTGGCCGCCGATCGCCCCGATCGCCAGCGCGACGATGCCGGCGAGGATGACCAGCTCGGCGAGGGGGGCGTTCCCCCAGGGCGCCGGCGGCCGTTCCTCAGGCGCGGTGACCCTCTTCGACTTCGCGCTCAACGGCCGTAAGCCGCCCGGCTAACGGGCATCCAGAGGAGACCTTGACGCGCCACCAGCCCATCAGCATCCCGATCGGGCCGAGGCGCGGTTTCGAGTGCCAGTGGCCGCAGCCGTGGAGGCCGAGGTCTTCGCGGGAGACGCGGACCCACTTGAAGTCCTGGGGGGCGGCGAGCATCTTCCGCACGAGCTCGTGGTTTTCGTCCTCGACCCGGCGCCGCTCCACCAGCGCCTGCCGCGCCTCGGCCACTTGGTCGGCGAGGCGGTCACGGACCGCCTCCAGCTCGCCGAGATCGAGCACCCGCGGCATGCCGGCGACGGCCTCGATGCGGTGCGGGACCTCGGTGTGTCCGAAGCCCTCGGCGAAGAGGCCGGCGAGCTCGGCCTCGAGGCGGCCGATCTGCTGGCGCAGCTGCACCCGGGCGTCGCGCTCGTCGACCGCGACGCCAATGCCCTCGAACCCTCTTTGTCCCAGTGCGGTCGGCATCGTCTAGAAAGTGTAATCAGGCGGCCTCGAGAGTCGCCGCGGCCATCCAGAGCGCCTCCTCGACGGCGATCTGGGGAACCCCCTTGACCTGGACCGCGGCGATGGCGATGCGGCGGCTCTCCTTCTCCACCCCATAACCCGCGGCGGTGGGACCGAAGAGGAGCCCGACCGGGCGGGCCTCGTCGGCGATCGTCAGCGTCCCCCGCGCCAGCTCGCCCGGCTGCCCCGCCAGCGACTCGCCCGGGGCCGAGTCGCGGATGCAGAGGCCGCCCTCGAGGCTGTCGGCGTCAAAGGCCCGCAGCGCTACCCCGGTCTCGACGATCGCGATGTTGAGCGCGTCGGCCGGGAGGCCGTGGGGGCGGAAGCCGCCGTCGTGGAGCCGCTCCAGCGCCAGCTCCTCGACCGGCGTCCGGGTGCGGTCGGGGTCGAGGCCGATCTGGCGGTAGAAGACGCGGTAGGCCCAGGGGATCGGCCGTTCGCGCAGGC
>JALZHV010000172.1 GCA_030860625.1 Actinomycetota bacterium | reverse complement strand
GAACGGCCCCGGTTAGCGCCTCAAGCGTCGGCGACGCGGCTCCATGCTGAGTACCGATCGACCCCCACCGGCACCCTCTCGACGAACGAACTCGGCCGACGCCAAAGGAACAGCCCTGGCCAAAAAGCTTGGCTGTTCACCGAGACCGCAAAAAGTCATCCTGAAGATGCTTTTTCGCGGGCTCGCGAGCTACTGAGCCCAGGATGTGGATGGCAGTGGCGGTTGTGTCCCTCTCACGAAGGCTCCTGAGATCACGATTGCGCCCAGCAATACGCCCCAGCTGCGCGACGGTCTTCGTGAGAGGGGCACAACCGCCGCCCCACCCTCATCCCTACCGGCTCAGACCTCGATCACGACCGGCAGCACCATCGGCCGCCTACGCAGGCGCTGCCAGACGAACTTGCCGATCGCGGCGTGCAGGTCCTCCTCGACCAGGTGGTTCTCGCGTTTGCCCGCCTTGGCGGCGTCGTCGAGCTGGTCTTCGACCAGGTCCTTGAGGTCTTCGACCAGGGCGCCGGCCTCCTCGAGGAAGGCGACGCCGCGGAAGATCACCTCGGGGTCGGCGACGATGCTGCCGTCGTCGCTGGAGATCGTGGCGACGACGATGAAGATGCCGTCGGCGGAGATCTCGCGGCGGTCGCGCAGGGCGGCGTCATCGGGCTCGCCGATGTCGACGCCGTCGACGTACATGACGCCGGCGTGGATGTCCTCGCCGAAGCTCGCCCCGCTCTCGTCGACCTCCAGCGGCAGGCCGTTGCGGCCCCGGAAGATCCGCTCGCGGTCGATCCCCACCGCTTCGGCCAGCTCGGAGTGCAGGCGCAGCCGCTGGTGGTCGCCGTGGACCGGCATCACGTACTTCGGCTTGGTCAGGTTCAGCATCAGCTTGATCTCCTCCTGCCAGCCGTGGCCGGAGGCGTGAATCGGCGCGTCCTTGGCGGTGATCACGGTGGCGCCGATCTCGTAGATGCGGTCGATCGTCTCGTTGACCGCCCGCTCGTTACCCGGGACCGGGGTCGCCGAGAAGACGACGGTATCGCCCGAGTGCAGCTGCACGTCGCGGTGGTCGTTGTTGGCCATCCGCCGCAGCGCCGAGAGCGGCTCGCCCTGGCTGCCGGTCGAGATCACGACGACTTTCTCGTCGGGGAAGTCCTCGATCTCCCGCGGCTGGATGAAGATCCCCTGCGGCGCGTTGGCGATCCCGAGGTTGGAGGCGATGTTGAAGTTCTTCCGCATCGAGCGCCCGACCAGGGCGACCTTGCGGTCGAGCTGCGCCGCCGCGTCGATCACCTGCTGCACCCGGTGGATGTTCGAGGCGAACGAGGTGACGATGATCCGGCCCTTGCAACGGGAGAACTGCTGCAGCAGCGCCGGCCCGACCGCCGACTCCGAGGGGGCGACCCCGGGGCGGTCGGCGTTGGTCGAGTCGCCGCACAGCAGGAGCAACCCATCGCGGCCGATCTCGGCGAGGCGCGCGACGTCGGCGGGCTCGCCGTCGACGGGCGTCTGGTCGAACTTGTAGTCGCCGGTGAACAGCACGGTCCCGAGCTCGCAGCTGATCGCCGCGGCGAACATGTCCGGGATCGAGTGGGCCAGCTTCACGGGCTCGACCGAGAAGGGTCCCGCCTCGATCTCGTCTCCCGGACGCACGTCCTGGAGGCGAACGTCCTTGATCTTGTGCTCGTCGAGCTTGGAGCGGACCATGCCGACCGTCAGCAGGCCGCCGTAGATCACCGGCGGGATGCCGATCTCGCGCAGCACGTAGGGCAGCGCCCCGACGTGGTCCTCGTGACCGTGGGTGAGGACGATCGCCTCGATGTCGTCGGCGCGGTCGCGCAGGTAGGAAAAGTCGGGGAGCACGAGGTCGATCCCGTGCATCTCGGCGGTCGGGAACATCAGCCCGGTGTCGACGACGACGATGCGGCCGTCGTACTCGATCACGGTCATGTTCTTGCCGATCTCGCCGAGGCCGCCCAGGGGCAGCACTCGCAGTTTGCTTGGCACTAGTTACTCACTCTCTCTTACGTCGTGTCTAACTGGCGACGGCGACACCGGCGGCGTCGAGACCGGCCTTGATGGCGGCCCTCTGCTCGGCGTCGGCGCTTACCAGGGGAAGTCGAAGTCTGTCCTCGGCCAGGCCCAGCATCGCCAGGGCGGCCTTGAGGGGGATTGGGTTGGTCGTCACCGAGGTCGCCTCGTAGGCGGGCGTGATTTCGGCGTCGATCTGACGGGCGCGCTCGATGTCGCCGCTCTGGGCGGCGTCCCACATCTCCCGCATCCGATCGCCGACGATGTGCGAGGCGACGGTGATCCCGCCCCCGCCGCCGAACTCGAGCACGCGGAGGAAGGTGTTGTCGTTGCCGGCGAGGACCGTCAGACCCTCGATCGGCCCCAGCTCCTCGTCGTTGGCCTGCTTGACGGCGACGATGTTGTCCACCTGCCCCAGCTCGCCCAGCAGCTCGGGACTGGCGTTGACGATCACCCGCGCCGGGATGTTGTACATCACCATCGGCAGCTCCGGGACCGCCGCGGCAACCGTCTCGAAGTGGGCGCGGATGCCGGCGGGATTGGGCTTGTTGTAGTACGGGACGACGACCAGCGAGGCGTCGGCGCCGGCCTCGGCGGCCTTCTTCGTCAGCTCGCAGGAGTGGCGGGTGTCGTTGGTCCCGGTGCCGCAGATCAGCAGCGTCTCGTCCCCTACCTCGGTCCGCACCGCCCGCAGCAGCTCGATCTCCTCCTCGTCGGTCAGCGTCGGGCACTCGCCGGTCGTCCCGGCGATCACCAACCCGTGCGAGCCGTGCTCGAGCAGGTGGGCGGCGAGCCGGCGCGCGGCGTCGAGGTCGACCGCGCCGCTCTCGTCGAACGGGGTCGCCATCGCCGTCAGCAGTCCCTTGATCTCCTTCATCACAGTGCCAGGGTATCCCGTCGAGCGGCCAGTCCGCGACCTAGAGCAGCTTCTCGAGGCCGACCGTGAAGCGATCGGGCAGGTCGGCGACCTTGCGGCAGGCGAGGACGACGCCCGGCATGAACGAGCGGCGGTCGATCGAGTCGTGGCGGATCGCCAGCGTCTGCCCCACCCCGCCGAAGATCACTTCCTGGTGGGCGACCAGGCCGGGCAGGCGGACCGAGTGGATCGGCTGGTGGACGTTGCCGCCGGCGGCGTCGATCAGCTCCTGGGTGCGCTTGGCGGTGCCCGAAGGGGCGTCGAGCTTCTTGTCGTGGTGGAGCTCGACGATCTCGCACTCGGGCATGTGGCGGGCGATCGTCTGCGAGACCTCCATCAAGAGCACGGCCCCGATCGCGAAGTTGGGGCCGACGAAGCAGTTGGCCTGCGAGGACTCGGCCGCCGCGCGGGCGGCGTCGAGGTCGAAGCCGGTGGTGCCGACGACGGCGTGGACGCCGGCCTCGAGGCAGGCGCGGACGTTTTCCAGGGCGGTGTCGGGGATCGTGAAGTCGACGACGACGTCGGCCTCCGGCAACACCTCGGCCAGCTCGGTGTCCAGCGCCGGATCGGCGCGGCCGCTCAGCTCCAGTCCCTCGGCCTCCTCGACCGCCTCGCAGACGGCCTGGCCCATTTTCCCGGCGGCGCCGGCAACCGCGACGCGGGTCATGCGGCGACGAGGCTCTCGCTGACCGGCGCCAGCGCCTCGCGGAAACGGTCTTCGTCGGCGCCGACGCAGGCCGCCGAGAGGCGGTCGGCGGCGTAGAGCTCGGCCGCCAGCTCGGTCAGCTCGTCGACCCGGATCGCGTCGACCTTGGCCAGCATCTCGTCGAGGGTTTCGATCGGCAGCCCGAACAGGGTCGCGCGGGAGATCCGCGTCATCCGCGCCGCCGTCGACTCCGAGGAGAGGACGAGGCGGCCCTTGACGCTCTCCTTCGCCCGCGCCAGCTCCTCCTCGGAGACCGGCTCGGAGCGCAGCCGCGCCATCTCGGCGCCGATGATCGAGCAGGCCTCCTCGACGTTGTCGGCGCGGGTGCCGACGTAGGTCGCGACCAGGCCCTGGTCGGTGAACTGCTCGTTGTAGGAGCCGACCGCGTAGGCGAGGCCGCGCTTCTCGCGCACCTCGCGGAAGAGCCGGGAAGAGGTAGAGCCGCCGAAGATCGCGTCGAGGACGGCAAGCGGGAAGCGCCGCTGGTCGTCGCGCCGCAGCCCCGGCGCCCCGAAGCAGATGTGGTACTGCTCGGTTTCCTTGCTGAGGAAGCAGAGGCTGGAAGCGCGGTCGATCTCGCCGTCGGGGGCCGCCCCTCCCCCATTGCTCGGCGGGTTCACCAGCCGCCGCGCCAGCTCGACGATGCGGTTGTGGTCGAGGTGCCCGGCGGCGCCGACGACGATCTCCGGCCCGGTGTAGCGGGAGCTGCGGTAGGCCTCGATGTCCGGGACCGGGATCGAGGCGATCACCTCCGGCTCGCCGAGCACGCGGCGACCGAGCGGGTGCGCGCCGAAGACGGCCTCGGCGAGGACGTCGTGGACGCGGTCCTGGGGCTCGTCGTCGTACATCGCGATCTCCTCCAGCACCACCTGGCGCTCGGAGTCGATGTCGGGGTAGGTCGGCGCCAGCAGCATCTCCGCCAGCAGGTCGAAGACCGCCTCGGTGTGCTCGTCGAGGAAGCGCGCGTGCAGGTGCGTCGTCTCCTTGCCAGTGGCGGCGTTGACCGAGGCCCCGAGCCCGTCGAAGCGCTCGGAGATCTCGATCGCCGAGTACCGCGCGGTGCCCTTGAACAGCAGG
>JALZHV010000171.1 GCA_030860625.1 Actinomycetota bacterium | reverse complement strand
GCGCTGCGCAGCGCCGACAACCACGCGATCTACAAGAACGGCGCCAAGGAGATCGCCTCCCAGGAGGGGCACTCGATCACCTTCATGGCCAAGTTCAACGAGCGTGAGGGGAACTCGTGCCACATCCACTGTTCGCTGGGCAAGGAGGGGGGCGGCAACGCCTTCGCCGCCGACCAGCAGCTGTTCGAGCGGTTCGTCGCCGGGCAGCTCGCCTGCATGCGGGAGCTGACCCTGCTCTACGCGCCGCACGTCAACTCCTACAAGCGCTTCGCCAAGGGCTCGTTCGCGCCGACCGCGATCGCCTGGGGGCGGGACAACCGCACCTGCTCGCTGCGGGTGGTCGGCCACGGCGAGGGGCTGCGGGTCGAGAACCGGCTGCCGGGGGCCGATGTCAACCCCTACCTGGCGCTGAGCGCGATGATCGCCGCCGGCCTGCACGGGATCGACGAGGAGCTGCCGCTGGAGCCGGTCTTCGAGGGCAACGCGTATGAGTCCGACAAGCCGCGGGTGCCGTCGAACATCTACGACGCGCGCGACGCCTTCGCGGCGAGCGAGGTCGCCAAGGAGGCGTTCGGCGGCGAGGTTGTCGACCACTACCTGAACCGCGCCGGGGTCGAGATCGAGGCCTTCGAGGCGGCCGTCACCGACTGGGAGCGGTACCGGGGCTTCGAGCGGCTATGACCGGCCACCCGGGCAGCAGTGCGCCGGTTATCGGTATCTGCGCCGCCGTCGAGCGGGTCAGCTGGGGGGTGTGGAACGAATACGAGGTGACGCTGACGCCGCGCGCCTATGTGCGCTGCGTGCAGGGGGCCGGTGGGATCGCGATCGTGCTGCCCCCCGACGAGGCGGCGGTGGAGGAGCCCGACGTCCTGCTCGACCGGGTCGACGCGCTGATGCTGGCCGGTGGCGCCGACATCGACCCGGCCACCTACGGCGCCGAGCCGCATCCCGAGACGAAGGGCACCTGGCCCGACCGCGACCGCTTCGAGCTGGCGCTGGCGCGGCGGGCGCTGGAGCGCGACATGCCGGTGCTGGGGATCTGCCGCGGCATGCAGCTGCTGAACGTGGCGCTGGGCGGGACGCTGGTCCAGCACCTGCCGGAGGTGACCGGCAGCGAATCGCACCGCACGGTGGCGGGCACCTTCAGCGAGCACCACGTGCGGCTGGAGCCGGAGTCGCTGGCCTGCGCGGCGGCGGGGATCGAGGGCTTCGTCGTCTGGTCCCATCATCACCAGGGGGTGGACCAGCTGGGCGAAGGGCTGCGGGTGAGCGGCTGGTCCGATGAGGACGACCTGCCCGAGGCGATCGAGCTGCCCGGCAAGCGCTTCGCCCTCGGCGTGATCTGGCACCCCGAGGAGGACGAGGAGAGCCGCGTGATCGCGGCGCTGGTCGAGGCGGCGCAGGGACGTGTCGCTTTAGGTGCTCACGGGGGTCAAGAAAGCGACACGGGGGGAGTTGGATGAGCGCGATCGAGGTGATCGAGCCGGCGACCGAGCGGGTGATGGCCGAAGTGCCGCGCGCCGGGGCGGAGGAGGTCGACGCGGCGGTGGCGCGGGCGAAGGCGGCCTTCCCGGCCTGGCGGGCGGTGGCGCCGGGCGACCGGGCGAAGCTGCTGCTGGACCTGGCCGCGGGGCTGGAGGACTGTTGCGAGAGCCTGGCGCAGCTGGAGGCGCGGAACGCCGGCAAGCCGATCGGCGACGCACGCGGCGAGATGGAAATGGTCGCCGAGACCTTCCGCTACTACGCGGGTGCGCCGGAGCGGCTGCTCGGCCAGACGATCCCGGTCGCGGGCGGGGTCGACATGACCTTCCGCGAGCCGCTTGGGGTGGTCGGGCTGATCGTCCCCTGGAACTTCCCGCTGACGATCGCCTCCTGGAAGGTGGCGCCGGCGCTGGCGGCCGGCAACTGCGTCGTGCTGAAGCCGGCGGAGCTGACGCCGCTGACCGCGATCGAGCTGGAACGGATCGCGCTCGAGGCGGGGCTGCCGGAGGGGGTGCTGAACGTGGTGCCGGGGCCGGGCAGCGTCTGCGGCCGGCGCCTGGTCGAGCATCCCGACGTCGCCAAGATCGCCTTCACCGGCTCGACCGAGGTCGGGCGGGGGATCGCTGCGGGGGCGGCGGGGACGATCAAGCGGGTGACGCTGGAGCTCGGCGGCAAGTCGGCCAACGTCGTCTTCGCCGACGCGGACCTCGAGGCCGCCGCCGCGGCTGCGCCGGGGGCGGTGTTCGGCAACGCCGGCCAGGACTGCTGCGCGCGCTCGCGGATCCTCGTCGAGCGCTCGGCCCTCGACGACTTCCTCGCGACGCTGGCGCCGGCGGTGGAGGGGATCGCGGTCGGCGACCCGCTGTCCGAGTCGACGCAGATGGGGCCGCTGATCTCCGCCGGGCAGCGCGAGACCGTCGCCTCCTTCGTGCCCGAGGACGCGCCGGTGGCGATTCGCGGCAGCGCCTCCGACGGCCCCGGCTACTGGTTCCCGCCGACCGTGCTGGCGCCGGTCTCCAACTCCGACCGCGCCGCCGCCGAGGAGATCTTCGGCCCGGTCGCCTGCGTCATCCCCTTCGACGGCGAGGAGGAGGCGGTGCGGCTCGCCAACGAGACGATCTACGGGCTCTCGGGCTCGGTCTGGACCGGCAGCGGGGCGCGGGCGCTGCGGGTGGCGCGGGCGCTGGAGACCGGGGTGATCTCGATCAACTCGAACACCTCGGTGCGCGTCTCGACTCCCTTCGGCGGCTTCAAGCAGTCGGGCGTCGGCCGTGAGCTCGGCCCCGACGCGCTCGACCACTACACCGACGTCAAGAACGTCTTCTACGCGACCGAGGAGGGGTGAGCCGATGGCAGGGAGGCTGAACGGCAAGGTCTGCGTCATCACCGGCACCGCGAGCGGGATCGGCGCCGAGTCGGCGCGGCTGTTCGCGGCGGAGGGGGCGCGGGTGGTCGGGATCGACCTCTCCGCCGAGGCCGAGGGCGAGCTGACGATCCAGGCCGACGTCTCCGACGAGGCCGAGGTCGCCGCCGCGTTCGAGCGGATCGCCAAGGAGATCGGGCAGGTCGACGTGCTGATGAACAACGCCGGGATCAACCCGACCGACGACGGCTCGGTGCTGGAGACCTCGCTGGATGCCTGGCAGCGGGTCCAAGACGTCAACCTGCGCAGCGTCTTCCTCTGCTGCAAGCACGGGATCCCGCAGCTGATCGAGGCGGGCGGCGGCTCGGTGATCAACGTCGCCTCCTTCGTGGCGACGATGGGCGCGGCCGTCTCGCAGGTCTCCTACACCGCCTCGAAGGGTGCGGTCCTCGCGCTCTCCCGCGAGCTCGGCGTCGAGTTTGCCGACCGCGGCGTCCGCGTCAACGCCCTCTGCCCGGGCCCGGTCAACACGCCCCTGCTCGAAGAGCTCTTCGCCAAGGACCCCGAGCGCGCCGCCAAGCGCCTCGTCCACATCCCAATGGGCCGCTTCGGCGAGCCCCACGAGATCGCCAAAGCCGCCCTCTTTCTCGCCAGCGACGACTCCAGCTTCGTCACCGCCAGCACCTTCCTGGTCGACGGCGGCCTCTCCGCCGCCTACCTGACGCCGATCCAGCGAGACTGAGCGCCTACCTCACGCCGGTCCAGCGCGGCGCCAATCCCTGAACCCAGCGGCCGCCCGCGCCGGGCCGGTTCCAGAAAACGCCGATGGTGTCGGTCATCGTGTACTTCTCGCCGCCGTTGTCGACGCGGATCACGCCGTTGCTTTGCTCGCTCTCCCAGGGGATGCGGGCGCTCCAGGAGCAGTAGCAGTGCTCGGTGTGCGTCACCAGGTAGAGACGGAGCGGCTTGCTCAGCCGGACCGTCCAGGGGAACTCGATCGGCTGGGCGGAATCGGGCAGCTGCAAGCCGGGGCCGATCGCCCCGTCGAGGGCGGCGCTCGAGGAGGTGAGTTCGCCTTCGCCGTCGAGGTCGGCTTCGATCGCCGGCCCCCGTAGCTGTCGCTTGCAGGGTCGGTAGAAGACAGCCCCCAGCGGACGCAGGCGGTGCTGGACGACGTCGAGGTGGATGCCGGTCAGCGTGATCGCCTCCCCGGGCCGCTTCGGGCGGAGCGTCACCGCGACCGCAGCCCGGTCCGGTTGCAGCGCTCGCGGCGCTTCTTCGATGCGGCTCCAGTCCCGCGGTGGGGGCCGGTTTTCGGCGCGCGTCCCAACCGCTTCGGGCAGGTAGGTACCCATCAGGCATTCGGCCCGCACCAGGGAGTCGCTCGCGGTGAAGGGGGGAGTGCCGGGACCGTCGTCGCCGCTGAACGCGATCAGCCAGACCAGCGCCCCCGCTGCCAGGAGGGTCCCGAGGATTGCCAAGCCGCGCCCCCGCTTCATGCGCGTGAGTATCCCAGCGCCCGGGTGCTCCTTATATAGACGCGTCGACGGTCTCCAGCCAGCGCCCGCAGAGCTCGCGGCCGAGCTCGTTGAAGGCGGCGATCTTCGCTTCGGTCTCAGGGCCCAGCACGGCGGGGTCGATGCCGAGGCGGACGGCGTCGGGGTCGGCCTCGTAGTCGTCGACCCAGTGGAGGGCGTCGGCGCGGCTGACCTCGGGGTGGAACTGGACCGCCCAGGCGCGCTCGCCGAGGCGGCAGGCCTGGAGGCAGACCTCGCTGTGGGCGAGGGGGACGGCGCCGGGTGGGAGGGCGAACTCGTAGCTGTGCCACTGGAAGGCCTCGAAGGCGGGGGCGAGGGGGGCGAGCAGCGGGTCCTCGGCGCCCTCGGGGGTGACCTCGAC
>JALZHV010000170.1 GCA_030860625.1 Actinomycetota bacterium | reverse complement strand
CCTCGGCGCCCGCCCCCATCGCCACCTCGGCGGTCCCGTCTTCGGAGGCGTCGTCGGCGACCCAGATCCGCGCCTCGGGGAAGGCCGCCCGCAGCGCGCGCACCGTCTCGGCGATCCGGTCGGCCTCGTTGCGGGCCGCGACCAGCACCGCCAGCGCGCCGCTCTCCTCCCCCACCGCGTTCTCAGGTCCCATCGTCGGGCTATTGTCCCCGCCCATGGCAGACATCGAGGCACACATCACCGGCAACGTCTGGAAAATCGAGGTCGCGGTAGGGGACCAGGTCGCCGACGGCGACACCGTCGTCATCCTCGAGTCGATGAAGATGGAGATCCCGGTCGAGACCGAAGACGACGGCGTCGTCAAGGAGATCCGCTGCGAGGAGGGCCAGTCGGTGAGCGAAGGCGACGTCCTCATCGTCCTGGAGTAGGCGTGGAGGAGCGTCTCGCGGGGGGGAAGCTGATCGTCGACCGCCCGGCCGAGGCGGTCGCGCGGCTGACGATCTCCAACCCCGAGCGGCGCAACGCCCTCGACCACGAGATCCTCGACGGGATCGCCGAGGTCCTGCCCCAGCTCAACAGCGGCATCGAGACCCGCTGCGTCATCCTCACCGGCGCGCCGCCGCTCTTCTCTGCCGGCTACGACATCGCCACGATCCCCGAGGAGAGCTTCGAGCGCGACGCCGAGGCGCTCGTCGCCCACCCCTTCCACGCGGCGATGGAGGCGGTCGCCCGCCACCCCTGGCCAACCCTCGCCGCCGTCAACGGCCACTGCCTCGGCGGCGGCCTCGAGCTGGCGATCACCTGCGACCTGCGGATCTGCGCCGCCGGGGCGAAGCTGGGGATGCCGCCGGCGAAACTCGGCCTGATCTACGGCCACACCGGCCTGCGCAAGTTCCTCGACACGATCGGACTGCCCAACACCAAGGACCTCTTCCTCACCGGCCGCAACGTCGGCGCCGAGCGGGCAGAGCGGATCGGTCTCGTCAACGAGGTCGTCGCCGACGATGCGGTCGCGGACGAGGCGGTGGCGCTGGCGGCGGCGATCGCCCAGAACGCGCCGCTCTCGATGCGCGGCAACAAGCACGCGATCGACCTCCTCAAGGCCAATCCGGAACTGAGCGAGCAGCAGGAGGCGGGACTCGTCGCCCTCCGCGAATCCTGCTTTGCCTCCGAGGACTTCCGCGAGGGCATCCGCGCCTTCGCCGAGAAGCGCCGCCCCCGCTGGACCGGCCGGTGAGCGCGAAGGCGCGCAAAGCCCTCGCCGCCTCCGACCCGACGATGGCCGCGCTGATCGAGCGGGTCGGCAAGATCGACATCGCCACCCGGCTGCGGCGGCGCAAAGAGGAGGCCCCAGCCGACGCGTACGGGGCGCTCCTGCGGGCGATCATCGGCCAGCAGCTCTCGACGAAAGCGGCCCGCACTATCTACCTGCGCGTGCTGGAGCTCTTCGGCGGCGCCACCCCCTCGCCCGAGCAGCTGTTGGAAGCGAGCGAGGAGGAGCTGCGCGCCTGCGGCCTCTCCGGCCGCAAGACCGAATACGTCCGCGACCTTGCCTCCCACGTGATCGGCGGCGAGCTCGAGCTCGACCGCCTCGAGCAGCTCGGCGACGAGGAGGTGATCGAGGAGATCGTCGCCGTCCGCGGCCTCGGCCGCTGGACCGCCGAGATGTTCCTGATCTTCCACCTCGAGCGCCCCGACGTCCTCTCCGGCGGCGACCTCGGGATCCGCAAAGCGATCCAGATCGAGTACGGCCTGGAGGAGATGCCGCCGCCGAAGCAGGTGCTCGAGATCGGCGAGCCCTGGCGCCCCTACCGCAGCCTCGCCTCCCTCTACCTGTGGGAGTCGCTGGCGGCGACGCCGGGCTGAGGCGAGTGCTGTTCGTAAGTTCGAACGCCCTGTGAAACCCGGCTTGTAAAGCCAGATCTCCACGCCTGAATCACGCGGCTGACCCCGCAAGGCTCAGGACACGCGAAGCGCGAGCTTGCCCTGCGTGTGCCCGCTAGCCATGACCTGCATCGCCTCGGGCGCCTGCTCGAGGTCGAAGGTCTGCTGGATGGGAACGCGGAGCGTCCCGTCGGTGAGCAGACCGGCAATGCGATCCAGCGCCTCACGGCTCGGCGCGTGATTGACGTTCGTCCGGCCCGGGCCCTCGCCGGCGGCGTTGGTCGGGGAGGCGACTCGCCCGCCGTCTTTGAGGGCGCCGTCGAACGGGGTGGGCTGCATGGGCGTGACCGCGTCGACCAGGGCGTCGACCCCGTCGGGGTAGCGCTCACGGACGGCGGCGACCAGGTCACCCTCGCGGGGCAGCACCTCATCGACGCCGATGCCCTTGAGGAACTCCTCATCCTCGGGCCGCCCGGGGGCCAGCACGGTCGCACCGGCGGCCTTGGCGAGTTGGACGACCAGCGACCCGACGCCGCCGGTCGCGCCAACGACCAGCACGGTTTGGCCGGCGGAGAGCTCGAGCGCATCGACGATTGGCAGTGCCGTTAGAGCGACGAGCGGGACAGCGCCGGCACTCGCGGTATCGATCCCCTCGGGCTTCTTGGTGAGCGTCTGCTCGCTGGAGACGATCAGCTCGGCCCAGGCGCCGTTGTGGACCGGAGGGGCCATGCCTGGAACCTCACCGAAGACCTCGTCGCCGATGGCCACGGAGCTGACGCCCTCGCCGACCTGCTCGACGACGCCGGCGAAGTCGCGGCCCAAAGTGATCGGGTACTCGTGCGGGAGCATTTCGGCGAGCATTCCCGCCGCGATGCCGTTGTCCAGCCCGTTTACCGACGACGCCTGCACGCGGACCAGCACCTCGCCTGAACCGGGCTCCGGCGTCTGGTCGATGTCGGTCAGCGCGGGGGTGGCACCTTCTTGGTCAATCGTGATCGCCTTCATTGGAGTCTCCAGTCTGTCTGCGGTTTGTGGAAGAAGATGGAAACTAGCATATCGTTGATGTAGATCAATGATCGTGTATTATCCACGCATTCGAACTTCTGACTGGAGGCAGCCATGAGTGAGTCATCTCCCATCTCCCCGCCCATTGACGAGGCAGCGACTGAGCTGGCTACCTTCGGGCCGGTCCATCTCGACGTGACCGAGGCCGAACGGTCGCTGGCTTTCTGGGCCGATCTGGTCGGCCTACAGGTGACCGGGAAGAGCGACGGGCTCATCGAGCTCGGCGCCGGCGGCGAGACGTTGCTCGTCCTGCATCCGAGCGCGACGTCGCCGTCGCTACGGGGCCATGCCGGCCTCTACCACCTGGCGATCCACCTGCCAGATGAGCCTGAGTTCGCCCGCGTCCTGGCACGGCTGTTCGCGGCTCGCACGTTCATGTCGCCGACCGATCACGTGATGTCGAAGGCCATCTACCTCGACGACCCAGATGGGCTCGGGCTGGAGTTCACGCTCGAGACTCCCGAGCGGCTCGGTTCCATGCGCATCACGGGGCCGGGGATGGAGGGTGTCGAGATCTTCGACTCCTCTGGGCGGCGCCGCAGTGGCCGCGAACCGCTCGACGTTCAGGAGGTCCTGGGCACCCTGCGCGACGACGACATCGCGCGGCCCCTTCCGGCCGGAACGAAGATCGGCCACATGCACCTGCACGTTGGAGACATCGACGCCAATCACCGCTTCTACCGTGATGACCTCGGCTTCATCGACGCGAACGACTTCGGCAGTGGAGTCGATCTCCACGCGAACGGGCGCTTCAAGCACCGGATGGCGATCAACACCTGGCAGGGAGTCGGCGTCACTCAGCCCCCGGCCGGCACGGCCGGGCTGCGCCACTTCACGATCCGCTTCGACAGCGAGGAGCGCCTCCAGACTGTCTTGGAGCGTGTCGGAGAGGCGGCGCCGCATGGCGAGGGCCACCTCGTGCATGACCCGGCCGGCAACGCGATCGTGCTGATGGCCTAGCTCCTTGCCTCCCGCCAAATCATCGGCATCCATCAACGATGGCCGCTACGTTTCCGACGTGGCGGCCATCGGGCCATACGAGGCGGGGAAGGTTCTCGACAGCGCCGGATCAAGGACCGGTTTCATGCTCACGATCCTCGGCGAGAGCTTCTCCCGCCACATCCGCGACGTGCTCGCCGAGCACGAGTTGAAACCGCGCCAGCTCCGCATCTTGGATCTCCTTGCCGATCGCGGTGATCTGGGCCAGCGCGAGCTCGCTGCGCTGATGGCTATCGATCACAGCGTCCTCGTCAGCCTGCTCAACCCGCTGGAAGCCGGCGGCTTGATCAAGCGCAAACGAGATACGGAGGACCGGCGCCGCCACGTAGTCTCGATAGCGGCGGCTGGGCAGCGACGCCTAGCCCAGGCCGATAAGGCGTTCCGGGATGCCGAGGACGCCTTCTTCGCGCCTCTTGCTGCGGACGAACGCAAACAGCTCCAGACGCTGCTCTCGCATCTGCGAACGACTACTGAGGCGCAAGCGGACCAAGATGCCTGCTAGCTCGTTGGTTCCGGTTACTTACCAGCGGCAAGCCGCTGCCTGCATAGCCGCGATTTCAGCCTGCTGCGCTGCGCTTCTGGCGCCCGCCCCTGCCGGCGCCGCCGAGGTGACGACGTTCGTGGCGAAGCGGCCGGGTCTCTTCGTCCGGATCCACGTGGAGGGCTCTCGCATCGTCGGCACCTCGACGATCTCGCGGGTGAGGTGCGCCGACGGCAGCACGGAAATCGGCTCCGGCACCGTCTCCGAGTGGAACCGGTTCCCGATCGGCCGTACCGGCCGCTTCAAGAAGCGCGAACGGG
>JALZHV010000169.1 GCA_030860625.1 Actinomycetota bacterium | reverse complement strand
GGGTCAGTACGGGGTGGTGGGGCGGGGACAGTTGTTGGAGGCGGGGTGGACGGAGGAAGAAATCGATGGACGGATCCGCGTCGGGCGACTGCATCGTCTGCATCCCGCCGGGCGTAAACGCAGCCGCCTGGAGGAGCGGTTCGCCCCGTCCTCCGCTGGACCCGCCGCGACCGCTGCCGACCTCCGCTCTCTGCTCGGCATCTGAGGTCGGCAAGGGTCCGGCACCCCTCCCACAGAAGCTCCTGAGTCCACGTACCGAAGCACGCGGCGGATCAGCTGCGCAACGGCTTCTGGGGGAGGGGTGCCGGACCCTGCGGGCGGCGGGTTAAGCCGGATCGACGCGGAAGGCCGAGCGCAGCGGGTGATCCGGCTTGTAGAACGTCGCGGTCTGGGTTTTCACCCGCCACGGGAACGGCAGCCGGCCGCCGGGGGAGGCGAGGAAGCGGGTGAAGAGGACCGAGGCGCGGCGGCAGGTGATCGCCGACTTCGGCGGGATGTAGAGCGCGTACTGGCCCTTGGCGAAGAAGAGCGGGCCGACGTCGCCGGAGGCGTTGACGGTGTAGCTGTCCGTGCAGAGCTTGCCGAGTTCGGTGTTGCCGCCGCCTTCGCTGCCGATGCGGCTGACGGAGAAGCCGGGCTGGCCGTCCTGGGTGAAGGAGGCCTTGCCGCTGCCTTCGGCGACCACCCGCCACGGTTTCGGCAGGTTGCCGTCCCAGTCCTGGAGGAAGCGGGTGAAGAGGCGGGAGCCTTCCTCGCAGCTGAGGCCGGCTTTGACCTTGATTTCGTAGCTGCCCGCGGGCAGGTTGGCGGGGCCGATCCGGTCGTCGTGCAGGACTTTGAAGCTCGGGCAGTCGGCCGCGGAGGCCGAGCCGGGGCCGATCAGCGCCAGCAGCGAGAGGGCGGCGACCAGCGCCAGTGAGAGCGAGGCGGCAAGGCGGCTGCGGGGGGTGGTGCGAAGGGGACTCACCGGTCCGAAACCTATCAGCGCCGATCCCTAGGATGCGAGCGACCGATGCCGGAACCCGTCAAGCGCAACCAGCGCTACATGCCTGGGCTCGACGGGCTGCGCGCTATCGCCGTCCTCGCCGTCATCGTCTTCCACCTCGGCTTCGACTGGGCCCCGGGCGGCCTCCTCGGCGTCGGCGTCTTCTTCACCCTCAGCGGCTACCTGATCACCGACATCCTGCTCTCGCAGCTGAACGCGCGCGGGCGGATCGACCTCGGCTCCTTCTGGTTCGCCCGCGCCCGCCGCCTGCTGCCGGCCCTCTTCCTGATGCTGGCGATCGTCGTCGCCTGGGTCACCGTCTTCGGCCCGGCCCAGCCGGACCAGTTCCGCCACGGCGTGATCTCGGCGATCCTCTACTTCAACAACTGGCAGCAGATCTTCGCCGACGTCTCCTACTTCGCCCGCTTCGAAGCCGAAGGCCCGCTCGACCACCTCTGGTCGCTCTCGGTCGAGGAGCAGTTCTACATCGCCTGGCCGTTCCTGCTGCTGGCCGGGGTGAAGCTCGTCCGCGAGAGCCCGACCCCCTCCGGCGTCCGCCCCCGCCTGGCCCTCTTCGCGATCGTCGGCGCGCTCGCCTCCTCGATCCTGATGGCGGTCCTCTACGCGCCGAGCTTCGACCCCTCGCGCCTCTACTTCGGCACCGACACCCGCGCCGGCGGCCTGCTCTTCGGGGCGGCGCTTGCGATGGTCTGGCCGAGCCACAAGCTCAGCCGCCGGATCGCCCCGCAGGCCCGCAACCTGCTCGACGCGCTCGGCGTCGCCGGCCTCCTGATCATCGCCCTAATGATCTGGCGCACCGGCGAACTCTCGCCCTTCCTCTACCGCGGCGGCTTCGTGATCCTCTCCCTCGCCACGGTGATGGTGCTGATGCCGCTGACCCACCCGGCCTGCCGGCTCGGCCGCTGGCTCGGGGTGGCGCCGCTGCGCTGGGTCGGCGTCCGCTCCTACGGGATCTACCTCTGGCAGACGCCGGTGATCGTCCTCACCACGCCGCAGGGGGTGCAGCACGACGACAGTCTCCTCCGCAGCCTCCTCCAGGTGGCGGCGATATTCGCCATCTCCGCCGCCTCCTGGCGCTTCGTCGAGGAGCCGATCCGCCACGGCGCGATCGGCCGCTTCTTCGCCCGCCGCCGCCAGGTCGGGTGGCAGTGGGAGACCTTCGCGCCGCCGATGCGGGTGGCGATCGTCAGCCTCGGCCTCGTCCTGGCGATCGCCGCGGCGGGGATGGCGGGGGTGAGGTCCGCCGACACCGCCCAGGGCGAAAACGCCCGGGTCGAGCAGGCGCGGGCGGAGGGGACGACGAAACCGCCGCCGCTGACCAAAGCCCAGGCCGAAGACTCGACCAGATCGTCCTGCAAAGCCGTCGTCCACATCGGCGACTCGACCTCCGAGGGCCTCGACGACCCCGAATACCTGCCGAACGAAAGCCTGCGCATCCCCGCCCGCTACGCCGAAGTCGGCGCCAAAGAAGTCCACATGGAGGTGCAGGGCGCGACCTCGATCGAAGAGCAGTTCGAAGGGATGCCGAACGCCCAGGAAGTGGCGGCGGCCTGGAAGGCGGAAGGGTTCGAGGGCTGCTGGGTGCTGGCGCTGGGCACCAACGAGGCCGCCAACGTCGCCGCCGGCTCCGCCGTCGGCGAGCGCGAACGGATCGACAAAATGATGGCGATCATCGGCGACGACCCGGTGCTCTGGGTGAACGTCCGCTCGCTGGTCGAAGCCGGCGATCCCTACTCCAAGGAGAACATGGAGAAGTGGGACGAAGAACTCGTCACCGCCTGCGACTCCTACCCCGACATGCGCGTCTACGACTGGGCCTCCGACGTCAAAGACGACTGGTTCATCCCCGACGGCATCCACTTCACCTCGCCCGGCTACGCGGCCCGCGCGCAGCTGATCGCCCAGGCGCTCGCCCACGCCTTCCCGGAGAAAGGCGAGACCGAGGGCGGCTCGAAGAACTGCCTGGTGAGCTGAGCTAGAGCCCGGCGATCTCGACCGGCTCGGGGTCGCCGGCGGGCTCGAAGCCCATGATCCGCCCGTAGAAGTAGAGCTCGGCTTCGAGGCAGCGGATGTTGGTCTCGGCGCGGCGGAAGCCGTGCTGCTCGCCCTCGAAGGCGACGTAGGCGTGGGGGACGCCGTTGCGCTCCAACGCCGCGACCATCGTCTCCGCCTGGTTGGGCGGGACGACCTCGTCCTCGAGCCCCTGGAAGAGGATCACCGGCGCCCGCAGCCGCTCGACGTGGTTGATCGGCGAGCGCTCACGGTAGAGCTCGGCCTGCTCGGGATACGGCCCGATCAGCCGGTCGAGGTAGCGGGACTCGAACTTGTGGGTGTCGCGGGCGAGCGTCTCGGCGTCGGCGACCCCGTAGTAGCTGGCGCCGGTCGCGAAGGCGTCGTGGAAGGTCAGCGCGCAGAGGGTCGCGTAGCCACCGGCCGAGCCGCCGCGGATCGCCAGCCGCTCGCGATCGGCGTCGCCCCGCTCGGCCAGGTGCAGGGCGGCGTTGACGCAGTCTTCGGTGTCGACCACGCCCCAGGTCCCGCGCAGCTTGTTCCGGTACTCGCGTCCGTAACCGCTGGAGCCGCGGTAGTTGACGTCGACGACCCCGAAGCCGCGGCTGGTCCAGTAGAGGAATTCGGTGTCGAGGGCGGGGGTGGCGTGGGAGGTGGGGCCGCCGTGGCTCTCGACGATCAGCGGCGGCGCTTCCCCCTCCGGCGCCTCGAACTCGGGGTTGGCCGGCGGGTAGTAGAAGCCGTAAGCGACCTCGCCGTCGCCATCGCCGGTCGGGAACTCGACCGGGCGCGGTCGCGAGACGTAGGCGGGGTCGACCGGCTCGTCGCTGGAGTCGCGCACCACCTCGGTCTCGCGGCTCTCGACGTCGTAGAGGACGATCGCCGGCTCGCTCTCGGGGCTGGCGGCGGCGAAAGCGACGGCCGAGCCGCGGGCCGACAGCACCGGGTAGCCGAAGGCGGTGAAGGGCAGGCCGAGGTCGACCGGTTCCCCGCCCCCCGGCTCGAGCAGGAAGAGCCGTTCTTCGCCGCGCTCGCAGCGGACACAGACGATCGCGCCGCTGTCGGTGAAGGCGTAGGTGGCGCCGCCGAAGAGCCACTGCGGGTGGGCGAAGTCGGCCTCTTCCTCGGTCAGCCGCGCCGGCGTCCCCTCCTCCTCGCGGTAGAGGTTCCACCAGCCGTCGCGGTCGGAGGCGAAGTGGAGGCGGCCGTCGGGGCTCCACTCGGGCTGGAAAATCGACTCCTCCGGGCCGCCCGCGACCAGTCGCGCCCGGCCCGGGTCCTCCAGCGGCGCGATCCACAGCTCGGTTCCGTCCCAGGGCATGTTCGGGTGGTCCCAGCAGGTCCAGGCGAGCCAGGCGCCGTCGGGGCTGATCCGCGGGAAGGAGTAGAAGTCGCGACCGCCCACCAGCACCTGCGCCTCGCCGGAGCCGTCGAGCGGCAGCCGGACGATCTCGTTCACCGCTTCGCCCTCGCCGTGGCGTTCGCGCACGCAGACGACGGTGCTGCCGTCGGGGAGCGGGTGCATGTCGGCGTACATCAGCGCCCCCGACTCCGGCGCCTCCGGCGAGACCGGCACCGGCTCCTCTCCCAGCCGCTGCCGGTAGAGGCGCTGGTCGGTGAAGTCGACGAAGAGCACCACGTCGGGCCCGGCGAGGCACCAGGCGCCGCCGCCGTACTCGTGCACCCGGGTCCGCACGTTGGTCCCCGCCGGCGTCACCGCCTCCGGCTCGCCGCCGGGCGCCCGCCGCATCAGGAC
>JALZHV010000168.1 GCA_030860625.1 Actinomycetota bacterium | reverse complement strand
GGACCCTCCGTCGCAAAAGAGGGGAGGCTCCTCCGGGTCCTCTCCCGGCCCTCCACTCGTGAGGCTGGCGAAGTTCCTCGCTCATGCGGGGGTGGCTTCTCGGAGGAAGGCTGAGGAGATCGTTGCGAAGGGGGTGGTGACGGTCGGCGGGGAGGTGGTCACGGATCCGGCGCGGGACGTAGACGAGGGAAGCGACGTGCGCGTCAACGGCAGCCCGGTGGGGGCCGAGGCTCGGGAGGTCTGGGTGGTCAACAAGCCGGCGGGGGTGGTCTCGACGGCACGGGAGCCCGGCAGCCGCCGCCCTGTCGTCGACCTCGTCAAGACCGAGGCCCGCCTCTACCCGGTCGGCCGCCTCGACGCCGATTCGACCGGCCTCCTGTTGCTGACCAACGACGGCGAGCTCGCCAACCGACTGACCCACCCTCGCTACGAAGTTCCGAAGACCTACCGGGCCCGGTTGAAGGCGCCGATCAACGACCGTGACCTCGATCGCCTGCGCAAGGGCGTCGAGCTCGAGGACGGCCCAACCGGGCGGGCGCAGGTCAAACGCCTGGGCGACCGCGAGGTCGAGGTCACCCTGCGCGAAGGCCGCAACCGCCAGGTCCGCCGCATGCTCGAAGCCGTCGGCAACGAGGTGGTGGCGCTGCAGCGGGTGCGCTTTGGGCCGCTGGAGCTGGGCGGACTGAAGGAGGGTCGCGCCCGCCGTCTCTCTGACGACGAGATCGCCCGGTTGCACGACGCGGCTGGGTAGGGACTCGCTTAGGAGATTCGTGAGGCGATGGCGCCGGCGACGGCCCCGGGTTCTCTTTCCGCCTGGCGGTGGGTGACGCGCAGGGTGGCGTAGCCGGCGCGCAGAAGTTCGCGGTCGCGCCAGCGGTCCCGCTCGAACGCGACGTGGGTGGCATGGAAGTCGCGGCTGTCGGCCTCGACCACGAAGCGGTGTTGAGGCCAGAGGAAATCCACCTCGATACGGCCGTTGGGGATCTCCACCGGCGCATTGAGCAGCGGAGGGTGGAGGTCGCGCCGTAGGAGCAGCGGCAGCACCTTCGCCTCGAGCGGGCTCTTCAGCCGCCCCTTCTTCGCCACCGGCGCCGCACCGCGCCACTCGTCGATCAGCGCCTGCAGTGACTTCATCCCCCGCCGCCGAGAATCGACCGACGCCTCGATCGCCGGGATGTCCAGGTGCCGCCGCTGCGCCGCCCGCTCGAAGCAACTGCGGAGCGTTCGATCCCCCACCGTCCCCGCAAGGTCCACTAACGTCCGCGCCGGGCTCGTGCAGGGGATGCCATCGACGGTTCCCGTCTCCTCCCGCCGCGGCGGCCGCACACGGTGGAAGCGGATGCCGTCGATCTTGCGCCCTCGCTGGCCCGGCGGGATCACGTCGATTATCACCGGCCCCTTGTCCAGAAGCCCTAGCAGCGCGGCGGCGCTGCGGTGGGAAACGACTGCGCCAGTTCCACAGGCGAGAGCGGCGGCTCGCAATCGCCCCTGCTCGCCGATACCAGGGCGGCCCACGGCGAAGACGCCGCGGAAGATCCTGTGCAGCCGGCCCGCTTCGACGGCACGGTCGATTGCGGCATTGCTCATGCCCAGCCTTCTCAACTGCGGCCGAGAAACCACGCCGTGCTGAGTGTCCGCCAATGCAGCGAGTGCCTGGCCGAGATCAGTGTTCTTTTTCCTCGCTATGCGGTGATAAGGCACACCGCTCGCGGTCTCGCCCCCCTCTGCTCTGGAAAGATGCGGAAAGTGACCGGGAACGGAACCAACGGCGAGTTGCCGCTCGGCGCCTACCAGCCACCTCAGCAGCGTCTCTTCGCCGTTCGCGGCGCGGTGCAGGCCGAGGCGAACGAGGGGGAGGCGATTCTCGGGGCGACCGAGGAGCTGATGCGGGAGCTGATCGGGCGCAACGGGTTGGAGCCGGCTGACATGGTCAGCTGCCTGTTCACGACGACCGACGACCTCGATGCCGAGTTCCCGGCGGTGGCCGCGCGCGACCTGGGGCTGACAACGGTGCCGCTGATGTGCTGCCGGGAGATCCCGGTCCCCGGCTCGATGCCGCGGGTGATCCGGGTGATGCTGCACTTCTACGCGCCGGCCGCGCACGAGCCGGTCCACGTCTACGTGGGCGAGGCGCAGAAGCTGCGGACCGACCTGGAAGCCGCCCAGTAGGGCTCCCGGCCTCGCGTCCGTCACAATCGCCTCGATGACCATCACCTTCGCGGAGAAGCTTGCCCGCATGCCGGGCTACAAAGCCGGGGTGCCGACCGGCCAGGCGCCGGAGGCGATCGCTTCCGGCCGGATCGCCCAGCTCGCCTCCAACGAGTCGCCGCTGCCGCCGCACCCCAAGGTGGTCGAGGCGATCTCCAAAGCGGCCGCCGTGATGCACCGCTACCCGGACCCCGACGCGACCCTGCTGCGCCGCCGCCTCGCCGAGCGCTACGAGGCCGAGCCGGGGCGGATCGCCGTCGGCAACGGCTCCTGCGACATCCTCCTCGCCGCCGCCGAGGCGCTCTGCGAGCCCGGCGACGAGATCCTCTACGCCTGGCCCTCCTTCTCGATGTACCCGTACCTGCCGGCGCTGACGGGAGCGCGCGAGATCCGCGTGCCGCTCGCCGGGGGCGACGTCCACGACCTCGACGCGATGGCGGCCGAGGTGACCGCGGCGACCCAGCTCTTGATCGTCTGCAACCCCAACAACCCGACCGCTACCCACATCCCCGCCGCCGAGATCGCCGCCTTCCTCGAGCGCATCCCCTCGCGGGTGACGGTGATCCTCGACGAGGCCTACGTCGAGTTCCAGACCCACGACGACCCCGACGCCTCGCTCGACCTGCTCGCGGACTTCCCCAACCTGGTCGTTCTCCGCACCTTCAGCAAGTGCTACGGCCTCGCCGGGCTGCGGGTCGGCTACGCGATCAGCTCGGCCGGCTTCCGCGCCGCCGTCGACGCCGTCCGCCAGCCGTTCAGCATCAACGCTCTGGCCCAGGCGGCCGGGGCGGAGGCGATCCTCCACCAAGACGACGTCCTGCGCCGGATCGAGGGCACGGTCGCGGCCCGGCTGACCGTCGAGGAGGGCCTGCGCGGCCTCGGCCTGCGCACCTCCGACTCGGAGGCGAACTTCTCCTGGGTCGACCTCGGCGACGCGGACGAAGAGGCGATCCTCGCCGGCCTCGCCGAGCGCGACATCGCCGTCCGCCCCGGCAAAGCGCTCGGCGGTCCCGGTCACATCCGCGTCAGCTACGGCACCCCGGAGGAGAACGACCGCTTCCTGCGCGTCCTGTCGGAATTACTTGACTAATGCAGCGCCCGTGATACAACCTCCGGACCGTGAGGTTGGACAAAGCCACATCCGCGAACGGCCCATGCGCGCTCAGCGTCGCCGTCGCCGGCGGCTACCTCACCTATTGGCGATTTAGCTAGGCGTTCGGCCTGCGGCGAGTGCGCGCCGCCCGAAGACTCAGATCTTCCGGCCGGGCGCCGTCCTCGACGTTGCCGCGCGCGCCGGCTCGACCGGTAGTTCGCGACCAGAAAGTACGATTTCCAGGGTTTGGAGAAAGGCAAAGGGAAAATGTTCATCGGGATGGAGGGGGCGAAAAGCGACGGCGTCCGCGACCAGCGGATCGCGAAAGTGGTCGAGCTGGCGGCGCCGGGACGTCTGCTGGAGGAGCTGCCGCTGGGGGAAGAGCGGGCGAAAGCGGTGATCAAGGGCCGCGAAGAAGTCCGCGACGTGCTGCAGGGCAAGGACTCGCGGCTGATGGTCGTGGTCGGCCCGTGCAGCGTGCACGACCCGAAAGCGGCGCTGGAGTACGCGACGAAGCTGAGCGCGATGGCGAGCGCCCTCGGCGACGAGCTGCTGGTGGTGATGCGCGTCTACTTCGAGAAGCCGCGGACGACGACCGGCTGGAAGGGGCTGATCAACGACCCGCACCTCGACGAAAGCGGCGACGTCAACGCCGGGCTGAAGATCGCCCGCAAGCTGTTGCTGGAAGTGCTCGACACCGGGCTGCCGATCGGCTGCGAGTTCCTCGACCCGATCACCCCGCAGTACATCGCGGACACCGTGGCCTGGGGCGCGATAGGCGCCCGCACGACGGAGAGCCAGACGCACCGCCAGCTCGCCTCCGGCCTCTCGATGCCGATCGGGTTCAAGAACCGCACCGACGGCAACATCCAGGTCGCAGTCGACGCGGTGCGGGCGGCCGCCGCCTCCCACGCCTTCGCCGGGATCGACGACGCCGGGATGCCGGCGATCCTCCACACGACCGGCAACCCCGACTGCCACATCATCCTCCGCGGCGGCCACGGCGTGCCCAACTACCAGCCGCCGGAGGTCGAGGACGCGCTGGTCACGCTCGGCATCTCCGGGCTGCCGGAGCGGCTGGTGATCGACGCCTCCCACGACAACAGCGGCAAGAACCCCGAAAAGCAGTTCTTCGCCGCGGGCGACATCGCCGACCAGATCGCCGACGGCAACAAGGCGATCACCGGCGTGATGCTGGAGTCGTTCCTGATGGAGGGGCGCCAGAACCTCGAGCCGGGGAAGCCGCTGCAGAACTACGGGCAGTCGATCACCGACGCCTGCATCAGCTGGGAGGACACGGTCTCCGTGCTGGAGCGGTTCGCCTCGGCCGTAGAGGCACGCCGCGGTTCATGAGGATCGCCGTCCTCGGGGTGGGCCTGATCGGGGGCTCGATCGGGCTTGCCGCGCGGCGGCGGTTGGAGGCCGAAGTGATCGGCTGCGGGCGCAACCCGCAGCGGCTCGAGCGGGCGGTGGAGC
>JALZHV010000167.1 GCA_030860625.1 Actinomycetota bacterium | reverse complement strand
CGCGCGGCCTCCCCCCTGCCGCCGACCAGCCACTGCCCCTCGCCACAGGAGGAGAAGCCGAGGCGGCCGGCGAGCAGGTCGCCGCTCTGGACGCTGGCGGCCGCGTAGGCGCGGACGCCGGTGAGGCGCAGCCGCGAGCCCCCCGCGAAGCCCAGGGTCAGTTCGTGCTCGAGGCCGTCGGGATCGGCGAAGCGCAGCGCCAGCGGGTCGCCGGCGCCGTTCAGCCAGGCGGTCACCGCCACCCCCGCGCCCTCGAGGCGCCGGCGCCAAGAGACGAGCGCCTCCGGTCCTGGCGCCGCCCACTGCAGCCGGTGGACGAGGCCGCGGCCGGCGGTGCCGCGAGGGACGCCCGGGACGACCTGGAAGCTGATCACGCCTCCCGGCCGGGCGCGGTCGGCGGTGAAGGCGAGCGTGCCGGCGCCCGCCTCGGCGACCGAGTCGAGGCCGAGCAGGAGGCCGTAGAAGTCGATGCAGTCCTCCCGGGAGGAGGCGATCGCGGAGACGTGGTGGAGGCCAAATAGGTTCATTCGGATCAGGATTGTATACTTTTCTTATCAACAAGCTTCCTAACATCCTCTACATCCACTCCCACGACACCGGCCGCTATGTCCAGCCCTACGGCTTCCCGGTGCCGACGCCGAATATCCAGTTGCTCGCCGACCAGGGCGTGCTCTTCCGCAACGCCTTCTGCGCCGCCCCCACCTGCTCGGGCAGCCGCGCCTCCCTCCTCACCGGCCAGTACTGCCACAACAACGGCCTGCTCGGCCTCGCCCACCGCGGCTGGGAGCTGAACGACTACGGCCAGCACTGGGTCCACCCCCTGCGCGAGGCCGGCTACCGCTCGGTCCTGATCGGCGAGCAGCACATCTCCGAGGACCCGGAGGTGATCGGCTACGACGAGGTGATCGAGGTCGACAGCCACCACGCCGCCGACATCGCCCCGACCGCGATCGAGCGCCTCGGCGCGGCGCAGGAGCCCTTCTTCATGTCGGTCGGCTTCTTCGAGACCCACCGCACCTACAAGGTGCCGACCTCGGTCCGCGACACCCTCTACTCGCTGCCGCCGGCGAACCTGCCCGACACGCCGGAGACCCGCGCCGACATGGCCGCCTTCAAGGCCAGCGCCCGCTCTCTCGACCAGGGGATCGGCGCCGTCCTCAACGGCCTCCACCAGCTCGGCCTACAGGACGACACCCTGATCATCTGCACCACCGACCACGGCCTCGCCTTCCCCAACGCCAAGGCGACGCTGTACGACCGCGGGATCGGCGTGATGTTGATCATGCGCGGCCCCGGCGGCTTCCTCGGCGGCCGCGTCTTCGACGGCCTCGTCAGCCACCTCGACATCTACCCGACGATCTGCGAGCTGGCCGGGATCGAGGAGCCGCCCTTCCTCCAGGGCACCTCCCTGATGCCCATCGTCCGCAACGAGACCAGCGCCGTCAACGACGTCGTCTTCGCCGAGATGACCTACCACGCCGCCTACCAGCCCCTGCGCGCCGCCCGCACCGAGCGCTTCAAGTACATCCGCCGCTTCGACGACTACGACCGCCCCGTCCTCGCCAACTGCGACGACAGCGCCAGCAAGTCGATCCTGATGGAGGCCGGCTGGGGCGACCAGCACGTCCCCGAGGAGCAACTCTACGACCTCCTCTTCGACCCCAACGAGGCGAACGACCTCTCCGCCGACCCCCGCCACCAAGCCACCCTCGCCGAGATGCGCGAGCGCCTGCTCGAGTGGATGCGCGCGACCGAGGACCCCCTGCTCGACGGGCCGGTCCCGGAGCCGCCGGGCGCTTGGTCGAACGACCCCCGCCAAGCCTCGCCGAACGATCCGACGAGCGCGGCGGAGCGGTAGCCGCGTTTAGGACCCCTTGGTCTCGAGGTCCAGCAGTTCCTCGGCCTCGGCATCAAGCTCCGAGAGCGACATTCCGAGTGCCTCAGCGATACCCCACACCCTCAACCAGCCCGGACTCGACCGGCCGTTCTCGAGGCGCGAGATTTCTTCCTTGCTCAACCCGCAGCTCTTCCCCAGCGCTTCCTGGGTGAGCCCCATCGATTTCCGCTGCCGTTCGATCGCGAGACCGAGTGCGGTCTGAGGATCCGTTGCGCGCGCCACGCGGGGGCAGGCAAGGGCCCCCGCGGCCATAGGTCCATAGAGGCGAACTCAGGGCGCTTCCGCGGCTCCGCGCTATGCGGATTCAGGGGGGTAGAATTTCCGTCGATTGACGGACCCGGAGGGGCTTGGTAGAGAACTCCCGTGCAGCAGGGGAAGATCTTGTTCCTGATCGTCGTGCTGGTCCTCTCGACCGGCAGCCTGGTCGCCTGCGGCGAATCGACCGAGACCACCACCGGTCACAGCAACACCAGCACCACTAAGACCAGCGCCGAGACGACCAAAACCACCACCACTCCCCGGCCCACCTCGTCCGGTCCGCCGCTTCAGGTCGCGCTGGCGATAGACGGGACGGCGCGGCCCGGGCGGGTCGCGACCGAATACGTCGAAGACGCGGCGATCCTGATCAGCTCGACGATCGAACGCGGCGGCGGCTACCGGGTGTCGATGTTCCGGGGATCGGGGGCGCAGATGGTCCTGGGGACGATCGCCCTCGACCCGGGCGATCCGATCGAGAAGCGGTACGAGAAGGCAGCGAAGATCTACTACGAGAACTTCGCCCTCCCGCTCGACGAGGTGCTCGGGCAGATGCCCCTCACGCCTGAGGTCGAGAAGCGGCTGGCGGCCCTGCCGGCGGGGAGCGCCGTCGGCGAGGCCGTGCGAGAGGCGGTGGAGGCGGTGCGGGGGAAGCCGGGGGAACGCTGGGCGGTGATCGCCACCGACGGAATCGACGACACGCAGGGCGCCCTCCCCCTGCAAGACGTCCAGCGAACCGCCCGGATCCTGCGCCGTGCGGTCGGCGACGTCGACGCCCGCGGCGTCGGGATCGCGATGGTCGGCGTTGGCCTTGACCGCCGGCACACGCGCTGGAGCGAAGACGGCCCACTGACCGAAGCCTGGGCGCGGGTCTGCCGGGAAATCCAGGCGCGGGAGTGCCAGATCCACGCCGACCCGAGGCTGCCGGGACCACTGGAAGGAACCTCGGCGGCGATCATCGAAGGCGTCTAGCGCAACGTTTTCCGTTGCGCGAGTGCCCCGTCCCAGAGCCGGAGCAGGACGACCGCCTGCCAGAAGCATCCGCAGGCGAGCAGGCACCTCTGCCGCAGCCCGGGGAGCGGGTCGCCGAGGGCGAAGAGGATCGCGCTGGCAACCACGGCGGCGGCGAGCAGGGCGACGGCGAGGCGAGGATCGCGCCGCCGGGCGGCGTCGGCCATCACCGCCAGGAGGACCCCCCCGATCACCATCGCGGAGCCGATGTCGTGGATGCGACCGGTGGTGGTGGCGCGGGTCACCTCCCCCGCCACCTCCGCCCCGCGGTCGGTGGCGAAGCAGGTGACGAGCAGGAGGCCGGCGACCGCCGCCCCGAGCCCCGCCGCCTCCAGCAGGGTCGCCCGCCTCCGGTCAGGAGCCTGCCCGGTGGCGACCACCAGCCCCGCGAGGATCGCCAGCGACGAGGCCCAGGCGAGGAAGCCAGCGAGCACGAGGCCCTCGGCATCGGTGTGGACGAACTCCGAGATTCCCTGGCGCAGCGGGTCGTAAGCGGGCTCCAGCAGCGGCTGGATCAAGACCACGAGGAGGAAGAGGGCGAGACCGCAGGCGGAAGCGATGATCCCCCTTGACCTCGACACCGAGTACCGCTGCGGGGATTCGCACCCCGGCTTCCGAACTGAGAATTGCCTCTGTGAAGCCATCTGCGATCGATCCAGGCTAACTCCACCATGTGATGCCCTTACGACCTCCGGCCCGCTGAAAGGATGGCGGAGGCGCTCCTCGAAGGCGCTGAGGCCGAGGCCGTGAGCCAAGCCCTTACTCGGTACCCTCAGATACCTATGACTGTTACTCGCGAGCCCCTGCGGCTTCGAATGTTGATTGCACTCGTTGCCTTGGCAGTTGCCCTCGCCTGCGAGTTCCTGCCGTGGGTGGTGGCCGGAGTAGGAAATGAGGCGAACAGCTACAGCGGATTCGACATCCCCCCGCTCGCCATCGCGGAGCTACTGGCGATCGCGGCTAGCTTCGGATTAGCATTTGGGGCTCTCCTGTTTCACCGCCCCCGATTGATGGAGGGGGCACTAGCTGCCGCAGTCATAGCGGTGGCGATCACGACCGCAACCATCTTCGCCTTAGAAACGGTTGCAGCGATGATCCCGGATTCGGCCTTGCCAGCGACCCTCCGCCGCGGCGGTCTCGACTTAGGCGCGGGAATTGGCCTCTGGCTCTCCTGCGGAGCGGGCCTGATCGCAGTCCTCGCTCTCACGAATTGGCGGTTCCGCTCGATCGAAATCCGCACCTGGACGAGTGGGGCGAACAGAGGATGGGTTCTGGCGCTGGTGTCGCTCCTGGGCCTAACTGCCCTCTTCGGGTGGCTCCGTTATGAGACCTGGTTCGAAGCTTCCGCCGCCGGCGAAGACCTCGGCCTCGCCGGCTGGGCCTCTCCTTGGATCGGCCCCCTCTCCCTGATCGCAGTCTGCATGGCGGTCGCGGCCCTCGGTCTCGCCTTAGTTGCGCGAACGCTCCCGGCGGGCCTCTTGGCGGCGATAGGAGGCTGGCTGATGACTCTCGTCGCCGCCCTCGCGATCGTCGCCGCCAATGCCATTGGGGGCCTCGCCAACCTCGCTGACGGCACCCTTGGCACCGCCACTCCCAACTTCGGGGTCACCCTTGCCGCCTGGGTGGCCTTC